>JBOFDB010000279.1:0-1204 GCA_051646545.1 Sphingomonas sp. | reverse complement strand
TACACGACGCTGGTCGACGTCGCCACGCTGGCCGCCCATCTGGGCGACCCGGACTGGCTGGTGGTCGACGTCCGGCATCAGTTGGCCGATCCCGGCTACGGCGAGCGGGTTTATGGCGAGGCGCATATCCCGGGCGCCGCGTTCCTGCATTGCGACCGCGATCTGTCAGGTCCGATGACCGGCAGCAATGGCCGCCATCCGCTGCCCGATGCTGTTCGGCTGGCCGCTCGCTTGGGCGAGATCGGCGTCGGGTCGCGGACGCAGGTCGTGGTGTATGACGATGCGCAAGGCATGATTGCCGGCCGCCTGTGGCTGTTGCTGCGCTGGCTCGGGCATGACCGGGTGGCGCTGCTCGACGGCGGCCTGCAGGCTTGGCAGGCGGCGGGCAAGCCCCTGACGCAGGCGTTGCCGGCGCTCAGGCCGGCAACTTTCATGGCCAGGCAGGATGATTGCGTGGTCGATACCGCTTACGTTCAGTCCTTCCTCGCTACCTCGCGCATGCATCTCGTCGATGCGCGCAGCGCGGATCGCTTCCGTGGCGAGAACGAAACCCTCGATCCGGTCGGCGGCCACATCCCGGGCGCGGTCAACCGCTTTTTTCGCGACAATTTGCAGGCCGATGGCTGTTTCAAGTCGCCTGCCGAACTGCGTGCCGAATGGCTGGCGGTACTCGCCGGTTCGTCGCCGGAGCAGGTGGTCCACCTCTGCGGTTCCGGCGTTTCGGCTTGCCTCGCCATGCTGGCGATGGAGATTGCCGGCTTGCCCGGGTCGCGCTTGTACGCCGGTTCGTGGAGCGAATGGTGCGCGGACCGCGGACGACCGGTGGCTAAATAATCCGGCGTATCTGTTTCGCGGGCGCGCTCGACAAGGCAGATATCGCTCCGTTCCGTTTCATGCCGGGTGGGCGGCCCCCGCGCTGGTAGCTTCCAGCCGGGCCAGCGCCCAGGCGACGTGTTCGCGGACCAGCGGGGAAGGATGATCGGCGCGGCTGGCCAGCGCCGCCCGGATTTCCGCTGATTCCGGCGCATTGCCGAGCGCCACCGCGATATTGCGCAACCAGCGCGTGTGGCCGATGCGGCGGATCGGGTTGCCAGCCAGGCGTTCGTCGAATTCCGCTTCAGTCCATGCAAACAGTTCGACCAGCCGTGCGTCGTCCAGCCCGTGGCGCGGGGAAAATTCCGGATCGCCCAACTGCGCGAAGCGG
>JBOFDB010000222.1:0-2000 GCA_051646545.1 Sphingomonas sp. | reverse complement strand
CGGCGCGGTGACGTGATAGGCATCGCCCGACAGGCCATAGCCGACGACTTCGGCGTAGATTTTGGCGCCGCGCTTTTTCGCGCGCTCATATTCCTCCAGCACGACAACGCCCGCGCCTTCGCCCATGACGAAGCCGTCGCGGTCCTTGTCATAGGGACGGCTGGCGCGCCACGGCGCGTCGCGAAAGCCGGTCGACAGCGCGCGCGCCTGACCAAAGCCAGCAATGCCGATCGGGCAGATCGCCCCTTCGGCGCCACCGGCCAGCATGACATCGGCATCGTCCATCGCGATCATCCGCGCGGCATCGCCAATCGAATGCGCGCCGGTCGAGCAGGCAGTGACGACGGCATGGTTGGGGCCCATCAGGCCATATTTGATCTGCACTTGCCCGGTAATGAGGTTGATCAGGCGGCCATGGACGAAGTGCGGGCTGACGCGCTTCGGCCCCTTATGCTCCAGCACCAGCGACTCGCTTTCGATGCCCGGCAAGCCGCCAATGCCCGACCCGATCGAGCAACCGGCGCGGAAGCGGTCTTCCTCGGGCATGTCGGTCAGCCCGGCGTCTTCCAGCGCTTGCCCGGCGGCATCAATGCCATAGACGATGAACGGATCGACCTGGCGCTGCACCTTATGATCGACGCGCTTATTGGGATCAAAGCCATAGGCGTGATCGGCAGGCTTTACTTCGCAGGCATAGTTGGTGTGGAAATCAGTCGCGTCGAAGCGCGTGATGGTCCCCGCGCCCGATTTGGCAGCGATCAGGTTGGACCAGGCCGTTTCGACATCCGCACCCAATGGCGTGACAAGGCCCAAACCGGTTACAACGACGCGGCGCATCGCATTCTCCAATTAACCCGGTGCGCGCAAAATTCACCGCACCAATCGAAAACGGCTCCCCGCCCCTTCAAACCCAAGGGACGGGAAGCCGCGCAATTCATGATGACGGGCCGCGATCGGCCCGACCAAGGCGGACCAGCTTCAGCCCTTATGCTCGTCGATATAATCGATCGCGTCCTTGACCGTGCCGATCTTTTCAGCGGCATCATCAGGGATTTCGACGCCGAATTCTTCTTCAAACGCCATGACCAGCTCGACAATATCGAGGCTGTCTGCGCCCAGATCGTCGATGAAGCTCGCGTCCTCGGTCACCTTGTCGGTCTCGACGCCAAGATGCTCAACGACGATCTTCTTAACGCGCTCGGCGGTTTCGCTCATAGATATGCCTTCCCGGTCCTTGGGTTGTTCAGTCGAGCGATTCCCTAGACGGGGGCGAAAGCCCTTGCAAGAGCCGCCGCGCAATACCGACGACGGGCCGCATTAACCTTATGGCGACGGGGCATCGGGCAATAGCGGCGGCATGGCGATGGCAAAGACCCTGCGCGACGGCGACTGGCTGGATAGCGAGCGCGCCATTGGCTATGCGCGGATCATCCTTGCCGTCAGCGCGGTTGCGGCGATCCTGTGGGTCGCTGCGGCGGATCGCGGAATCGATATTGCCGGCAAGCCGCTTGGCACCGATTTCCTTGCCTTCTGGTCGGCGGGCCAGCTCGCCATCAGCGGCCACCCTGCGAGCGCCTATGATCTCGCCCAACTCTATGCCGTCGAGCGCGGCGCGGTTGCCGAAGACCCAGGCATTGCCTGTTTTTTATACCCGCCCGCTTTCCTGCTCATCGTCGCGCCGCTTGCGATATTTCCCTATTTCGCTGCGCTGCCGCTATGGCTGGCGGCAACGGGCGCCGCCTATTGGCGGGCGATGCGGCGGTGGATCGGCGACGTGCCGCATGGCCGTCTGGCGCTGCTTGCCTATCCCGCGCTTGCCGCCAATCTGGGGCATGGCCAGAACGGGTTTTTGACAGCGGCATTGCTGGCCGGCGGACTGTCGCAGATCGATCGCCGACCGGTTGTCGCGGGCGCGCTATTGGGAGCGATGGTGATCAAGCCGCAGCTTGCGCTCGCCTTGCCGGTAATGGCGCTTGCTGGTCAGCGCTGGCAGCTGACGG
>JBOFDB010000029.1:0-8077 GCA_051646545.1 Sphingomonas sp. | reverse complement strand
AGCGAAACGGCCTCGCGTATCGCGTTATCGGGAGTCCGCAGCGAGGGATACCAAACGCGCAACGTCACGTCGCCTGCGGGCACGTTGCTGATCGTCACATGGCCATTGGCATCGGTCTTGGCGGTGAAGGGGCTTGTTGTGACATAGATGAAGCCCGACATCACGTCGTGGATGTTGCAGCCCAGCGCCACCACGCCGGGCTTGTCAAACACTTCGCTGCGAGTCTCGTCGCGGCCATAGAGCTTGATCTCGAATTTCTTGGTTTTCGAGGCGGAATAGACGTGGTGGCGCACCATGTCGCGGTTGGGGAAGCTGACCGACGCGCCCTGCGGCACGATCAGCACGTGCGGCTGGAAGCTGATATTCTGCTGCGCCATGACATAGGGCCAGTCGAACTTGATCGGCCCCGCTGGCGCGCGCGGCGTGTCGATGCGGACGACCGCCTCCTTGACCGGCTGGCCATCGGGGCCGCGCACGGTCACCTCGACGGTGGCGGCCATGGCAGAAGAAGAAGCCAGCGACAGGATCAGCGCCGGCAGACGAACGAGCATTTTTCAGGTTCCTTCGCGGCGAGCGTTAGACGATCGCGCGTTTCCTTGGAGTAAACTACGTATTAACCGCAAAATAACCAAAATGGCGCGATTAGACCCTGGGACGGTTCAGATCGAGGCCAGACGTGTTTCCTAAAATTCTGATGGCGATGGCGCTGGTCAGCGCTGCCGCAGTCGCGACCCCGGCGCTGGCGAAGGAACGGCGAGAGGGCGGCAAGCTGCTGCTGACGGCGGGCGTTTCCAGCGTCGAGGGCGCCGCCGGTGGCGGTCTCGCGAGCTGGGCGCTGATCGCCGGTGACGAGACCGAAGACGGCATTGGCGGCCGCGCCCATGTGACGGTGGTGCCGCTCGCCGACTATACCCTGCTGAGCTATGGCGGCGCGATCGGCATTAACGACCGGATCGAATTTTCCTATGCGCACCAGACCTTTAGCACGCTCAAGATCGGGCAGGCACTGGGCCTCGGCCATGGCTTCAAATTCAGTCAGGACGTGTTCGGCGCCAAGCTGCGCGTGCTCGGCGATGCGGTTTATGGCCAGGATAGCTGGCTGCCGCAGATCGCCATCGGCGTGCAGCACAAGCGCGCGGCACAATCGGCAATCATCGGCGCGGTCGGCGGCAAGGCGGCGGCGGGGACCGATTTCTATGTCGCCGCGACCAAGGCCATCCTGTCGCAAAGCCTGGTCGTCGACGCGACGGTGCGCTTTACCAAGGCCAACCAATTCGGCCTCCTTGGCTTTGGCGGTGACAAGAGCAACAATTATTCGGCACAATTTGAAGGATCGGCGGGCATGCTGCTGACGCGCCGCCTGCTGGTCGGGGGCGAAGTGCGTACCAAGCCGAGCAATCTGGGCTTTGCGCGGGAGGATGCCGCTTATGACATCTTCGCCGCCTGGGCCGTTCAGCGCCATGTCCAGTTGACCGCCGCCTATGTCGACCTCGGCAGCATCGCCACGGCCAAGGGCCAGCGCGGCGCCTTTCTGTCGATCCAGACCAGCTTTTGAGGTTTTCGGAGACGATGACGATGTTGATCCCCGCCCTCGCGCTAATGATCGCGGCACCGCAAGGCCCGGTCGCCGAACAACCGGTTGATCCCTACACCCAAAGCAACGCCAATGCCGGCACCACGCCCTTTAAGGGCAAGGCGATGTGGCGTGCCTTTCACGAACAGGCCGGCGTCGACCGCGTGGTCGAGGACTTTGTCGACCGGCTGGTCGCCGACAAGCGCATCGCCGATATCTTCAAGGGCCAGGACATTGTCCGCCTGCGCCGCACGCTGAAAGAGCAATTCTGTTATATCCTGAACGGCGGCTGCGATTACACCGGCCGCACCATGGCCGCCGCGCACCACGCCATGGGCATCCAGACCAAGGATTTCGACGCGCTTGTCGAGGATCTGCAGGCCGCGATGCGCGCCGAAAAAATCGGCTTTCGGTCGCAAAACCGGCTGCTCGCCAAGCTGGCACCAATGCAACGCATGACGGTTGGCCAGTAAACGAGCGACAGATGTCGATGCTTGATCGATGCGCCGTCGGAGGGAGGGTACCCCATCAAGCCATCACCTACGCCATGATCGCCCCTATCCCGCCGCCGCAATCCGCTTAGCGAAAATCAGCTTGGCGACTCCGTCTTCCCAGAAATCGGGCAGCACGGCTATTTGGGTGCAGCCCCGCGCCTGGTAAAAGCCACGGACGGCGATCTGGTCATCGGCGTCGGTTGTCTCGATGATCAGCAAGCGCGCGCCGATACCCGCCAGTTGCGCCTCGACGGCGGCAAGCAGCGTTGAGCCAACGCCACAAGCGCGCCATGCCGGATCCGTGCCGATGGCGCGCAAATTCCAGGTCCGGTCGGTGAATTTCTCGGGCTCGGCAAAGGCGAAGCCGGCGGCGGCGCCGTCACGCTCAGCCATGATCCACAGGTCAGGCGCTTCGCCGTTAAGCGCAGGCGCGATCATCGCCGGCAGAGCGTCGGCCGGGAACAGCCCCGCCGCTTCGGCCAGCCGGCCGATCGCCGCCTGATCGCTTGCGACCGCACGCCGCGTCATCGTCATGCCCCCGTCCCTTTCACCGTGGTCAGCTTGCCGCTCGATCGCCAGCACCATAACGGGCGAGGAACAGATCGACGCATTGGGTGACCCAGGGCGCCCGCGCCGCGTCGGCAAGCGGCGGCGCCGCGCCGATGATCGCGCGCTGCCAATGCAGCCCGACGATCATCCCCGCCAACAGCATCGCCGCTTCTTCCGGATCATCGCAGGCAAGCGTGCCCGCCGCCGTCATCCGCTGGAGATACGCCACCAGCAGGTCCAGCGTCCGTTGCGGCCCGTGCTGGTAATAAGTCGGGCCGATATCGGGCATGCGCGGCGCCTCGGCAATGACGACGCGGTGCAGCGCCATCGTTCGCGGATCGAGCACCAGGTCGAGCAGCGCGCGGCCGAAATCGATCAGGTTGGTGCGGATATCGATCGTCTCGTCAATGCCATGATCGTCGATGATGCGCTGCGCCATGGCGTCGACAATTGCGGCGAGCAACTGCTCCTTTGACCCGAAATGATTATAGATCGTCGCTTTGGAGGCGCGGGCGCGCGCCGCCACTTCGGCCATCGAGGCGTTGGCGAAGCCATGTTCCAGAAAAACGTCGATGGCAGCATCCAATATGGCGCTGGGGCGCAAGGCGCGCGGCCCCTGACGCATGACGGCGACGCGAGTCATCGCGCCGTCCCCCGCTCCGGCGAAATCATGGTCTTCGGGCGTGGCGAATATCGTCCGGTCACGCGCGCCAACATAGTCGCTATGCGGGCCACGTCCATGTCCCGGCGCCGTCAACGGTGCGGACAGCGCCAGCGCTGGTCGCATTTCGCCGCGCCGAAATGTTTCGCGTGCTTAGCAATATGGCCCAAAGGGTACTTGTCGGTACAGTTTCTCGCGGCCATAGCACGCTGGCTTATGCAGACCCGATTCGCCCCCGCCACGCCCCTCGCGGTCGCCGCGATCCTTGCGACCTCGGGCTGCGTTTCCATTCCCAAAATCGGTGCTGCGCCAAAACCGGTCGCGTCGCTCGATGTCGCTGAGACGCTGGCGAAAGCATCGGCGCCCGATCAGGCCGTGGCGGAATGGCCCGCCGATGAATGGTGGCATCGCTATAACGATCCCCAGCTCGACGCGCTCGAGGCCGAGGCAATTGCGGGCTCGCCAAGCTTTGCCGCCGCGCTTGCCCGCATTCGCCGCGCCGATGCGGTGGCGGAGCAATCGGGATCATCGCGGGCGCCCGAAGTGGCGGCCGATGGCTCGCTGGCCGAAGCCAAGCAGAGCTATAATAACGGCATTCCCCAATTCATCGTCCCCAAGGGGTTCCACAACAACACGCGCGTTGCGCTCAGCTTCAACTGGGACGCTGATCTGTGGGGCCGCAATCGCGACCAGCTCGCCGCCGCCACCAGCGAAGCCAAGGCGGCCCGGGCCGATGCGGCGCAGGCCAAGCTCGCGCTGACCACCAGCGTCGCCTCGGCCTATGCCGATCTTGCCCGGCTATTCACCGACCGCGATGCCGCCATCGCCGCCGCCAAGGTTCGCCGCGACACATTTGAGCTGGTGCAGGCACGCCGCGCCAATGGGCTGGAGACGACCGGCACCGTCAACCAGCAATTGGCGGCCGATCGCAGCGCGCAATCGGATGTCGTTGCGATCGACGAGACGATTGCCAGCACCCGCGCCCGGCTAGCGGCCCTGCTGGGGGCTGGCCCCGATCGCGGGCTGACGATCGAGCGGCCGACCATCGCGCTGGGAACGGCGCAGGCTTTGCCCGCCGACGCCGGCATCGACCTGATCGCGCGCCGCCCCGATATTGCCGCGCGCATCTGGCGGCTGGAGGCGGCGGCACGGCGCGTTCATGCCGCGCGCAAGGATTTCTATCCCAACATCACGCTGAGCGGGCTTGGCGGGCTGCAATCCTTCGACGTCAAGGATTTGACGGTGGGCGGATCGGAAATTGCGAGCCTGGGACTCGCCGTCCATTTGCCGATCTTCACGGCGGGTCGATTGCAGGGGGCGTATCGCGCCCAACGCGCCGATTATGACGCGGCGGTCGCCGATTATAACGGCACGCTGGTATCGGCCTTTCAGGATCTGGCGACGACGCTGGCCGCGCGCCGTACCCTGGAAGCGCGCACCCGCCAGATTGAGGGCGCGCTGGAGGCGTCGCAACGCGCCTATGACGTCGCCAAGGATCGCTATCAGCACCAGATCACCAGCTATTTGAACGTGCTGACCGCCGAGGACCAGGTGATCAACACCCGCCGCGCGCTGAACGCGCTTTATGCGCGCAGCCTCACCGTCGATATCGACCTCATCCGCACGCTGGGGGGCGGCTATCACCCCGGTGACACGCCCAAGCCAGGGAAGACCCAGCCATGACCGAAGCCACTGCCGGCGCCCCCGCTGCTCCGCCATCCCCCCCTGCCCCGGCGGCGTCTGCCGCCCCCAATCCGGCCTCCGCCGATCGCCGTCGCCGCCTGCTCTCCATCCTGGCGGTCGTGGTGGCGGTGGGCGCGATTGTCTATCTGCTGTGGTGGTTCTTCATCGGCTCGACCCGCGTGACGACCGATGACGCTTATGTCGGCGGCGATTCCGCCCAGATCACGCCCCTGGTATCGGCGCCGGTAAAGGCGGTGCTCAAATCCGATACCCAGGCGGTAAAGGCGGGCGAGCCGCTGATCATCCTTGACGATTCGGATGCGCGGATCACGCTCGCTCAGGCCAGCGCCGAGCTTGACCGGTCGACGCGGCGCGTGCGCGGTTATGACGCGACCGATGCCTCGCTTGCGGCGCAGGTCGATGCCCGAGCCGCAGACGTGGCGCGGGCGCGCACCCAGGTCGTGCAGGCCGAATCCGCGCTCGCCAAGGCGCAGTCCGACCTTCAGCACCGCACCGCGCTGATCGACAAGGGCGCGGTGGCGGGCGAGGAAGTCACCGCTGCACGCAACAGCTTTGTTACCGCGCAGGGCAATCTCGACGCGGCGCGCGCCGGCCTGAAACAGGCGATCGCCAATGAACAGGCGGCGCGCGGGCAACTTGCCTCCAACCAGACACTGACCGAAGGCACCGCCCCTGCCGCCAACCCCGAAGTCGCCTCGTCGCGCGCCAAGCGCGATCAGGCCGCGCTCGATCTGTCGCGCACCATCTTGCGCGCGCCATTCGACGGCGTCGTCGCCAAGCGCAATGTGCAGGTCGGCCAGCGGGTTGCGGCGGGCACGGCACTGATGAGCGTCGTGCCGGTGCGCCACCTTTATGTCGACGCCAATTTCAAGGAAGGCCAGCTCGCCCGCATCCGCATCGGCCAGGCAGCGACGCTCACCTCCGACACTTATGGCGGCGGGGTTGTCTATCACGGCCATGTCGTCGGCATTGGCGCCGGCACCGGATCGGCCTTTGCGCTGATCCCGGCGCAGAATGCGACGGGCAACTGGATCAAGGTCGTCCAACGCGTGCCGGTGCGCATCGCGCTTGATTCGGGCGAGCTCGCGCAACATCCGCTCGCGGTCGGCGCGTCGATGACGGCGGAAGTCCAGCTTTGAGCGACGCTTCCCCCGCCGCGCCCGCACCGCTGAAAGGGTCGGCGCTGATCTTCGCCGGCGTCGCGCTGGCGCTCGCCAATTTCATGGTGGTGCTCGACACGACGATCGCCAATGTCTCGGTCCCCAATATTGCCGGCGGGCTGGCGGTATCGCCCGATCAGGGGACGTGGACGATCACCTCCTATTCGGTCGCCGAGGCGATTACCGTGCCGCTGACCGGCTGGCTGGCGCGACGCTTTGGGCCGGTGCGGGTTTTCTCGCTGGCCATGGCCAGCTTCGCTTTCTGGTCGGCGATGTGCGGCCTGTCGCCGAGCCTGGGCTTTCTGGTGGTCTGCCGCGTCATGCAGGGCCTGTCGGGCGGGCCGATGATCCCGCTGTCGCAAACCCTGCTGCTCCGCGTCTTCCCGCCCAACCGTGCGCCCGCCGCCATCGGGCTATGGGCGATGACGACGGTCGTCGCGCCGATTGCGGGGCCGATATTGGGCGGCGCGCTGTGCGACAATTGGGGATGGCCCTGGATCTTCTATATCAACGTCGTCCCCGCGCTGTTGTGTGCGGCCTATGTCTGGCGGACGCTGCGCAAATTCGAAACACCGATCGAGCGCGCGCCGGTTGACCGCATCGGCCTGGCGTTACTGATCATCTGGGTCGGCGCGATGCAGGTGATGCTCGACAAGGGCAAGGATCTCGACTGGTTCGGCTCGTCCTTCATCGTCGCCCTGGCCCTGATCGCGATTATCGGCTTTGCCGCGTTCGTGATCTGGGAGCTGACCGATGCAACCCCGATCGTTGACTTGCGCGTCTTTCGCCATCGCGGTTTCGCGGCGGGCGCGGTGACGATCGCGATCGGCTATGGCGCGTTTTTCGGGACGATCGTGCTCATCCCGCTCTGGCTGCAGACCAGCATGAACTACACCGCGACCGATGCGGGCTATGTCATGGCGTGGAATGGGGTGCTGGCGGTGGTATTCTCGCCCATCGTTGCCCGGCTGGTGACGAAAGTTGATCCGCGCGCGCTGGTGTCGTTTGGCCTGGCGTGGATGGCGGGCGTGGGGTTGATGCGAACCCATTTCACCACCGGCGCCGATTACTGGACGCTGTCGCTGCCCAATCTGATTCAGGGCATCGCCGTGCCGTTCTTCTTTGTGCCGCTGACCGGGTTGGCGCTGTCGGCGGTCGAACCGCAAGAGACGGCATCGGCAGCGGGGCTGATGAATTTCATGCGGACCACCGCGGGCGCCTTTGCCACCTCGATCATCACCACCCTGTGGGACAATACCGGCACCCGCGCCAAAAGCGATCTGGTCGGGCGGCTGCACGATGTGCCCGGCTTCATCGCGGGGTCAGGGCTGGGCAATGAGCAGGGGACGGGCCAGGTCGATCTGCTGGTGCGCATGCAAGCGACGATGATCTCGACCGACCGGATGTTCCTCTATTCGGTTTTCGTCCTGCTGTTCGGCGCCGGGCTGATCTGGATCGCGCCCAAACCCAAGGGGCGAATTGCCGCTGCCGCGCATTGACGCTGACCGCCACGCAACAAAAACGCCGACCAGCGGGGGGAGCTGGCCGGCGCGAAGGGGAGAGGCAATCAGTCGCGCGTCAGAATTTGAACGCCGCGCTGAACAAGACCGACCGACCCAGAATCGGCCGCGCCAGGATCGCGCCCGCGCCTTGCGAGCCGATCGTGCGCGGGTTGCCCTCGGTCAGGCCCAGCGTATTGGTGATATTGTCGGCCGAAATCTGGAACTCCAGCCGCTTGCCAAGATCAAACTGAATCCCGGCGTCCCACTTGTAATAATTGGGCAAGAGCTGCTGGTTCTGCACGTCGGAGAAACGATCGCCGATATAGGCGATGGTGGTGTAAAGCACCGCCTTGTTGTCATTGCCCAGCCGCGCTTCGTAGGACGGGTTGACCCGCCATTGCCAGCGCGGCTGACGCTGCACCTTGTTGCCGTCG
>JBOFDB010000429.1:0-1711 GCA_051646545.1 Sphingomonas sp. | reverse complement strand
AAGGCGCAGCGCGATGTTGTGCTCGCGCAGCGTCACCCAGGCGGCCATGCCCCACAGCGCCAGGCCGATGCCGAAGACATAGTTCAGCACGCCGACCAGCAGGACATAGTTGTAGAGCAGTGGAAAACCGACCAGCGGCAACGCCGACCAATGGCCGAACAAGGCGCGGTTCAGCGCCATGGCGCCGGAAATGATCAGCAGAAAGGTGAGGATCGAGAACAGCTGACCGGCCAGGTAGACATCCATGAACCGGGTCAGCGTCGGCACGACCAGGTCCATCATCAGGTTGGGCACGATCTGCCATTTGATCTCGTAGAACTGCGCCAGGTAGGAATCGGCCCCCCGGTCGGCGATGACATGCATGCGCGCCAGGTGATTCACATAGTCGGACATGGGCGGCAGCGGATGCAGCAGGATCGGCGCCGAGACGATGACAGCCATCGCGACGAACAGCAGAGCGATCTGCGTGCGGCTCAGGTCGACATAGGTGCGGGGAGGACGGCTCTGGGCGCTGGACTGGTTCATGGCGGCCAGATCGGTATTGCAGTTGCATCGGCCGCGCCAGCACTAGAATCTGTCAATTTGCTTACATTTTACCGATTTGGTGTGAGCGTGACCGTTTTGACGCAATTTACGCAGCGGGGAAACGGACTTCCGCGGCGATGAAGCGAAGGTGCGCCGGGATAGAACCGGCTGCGCCAGATGAACTGGCGGCGCCGGCCGGAGAAGGGATCCGGGCATTGTATGTTGAGGCGGCAACGCCGGCGGGCCGTGGCGACAGGCCAGCCTCTCAGGTCACGCCGGCGCCCGCCTCACGTCCCCGCCAGATCCTTGCCGGCGAGATAACCGAAGGTCATCGCCGGCCCCAATGTTATGCCCGGGCCGGGATAGGTGCCGCCCATCACCGAATTCATGTCATTGCCGCAGGCATAGAGTCCGGGGATCACCTGGCCATCGGCATCGAGCGCCCGGGCATGACCGTCGGTGACGATGCCGCCGGCCGTGCCGATATCACCGGGATAGACCTTCACGGCATAAAAGGGCGCGGTCTCAAGCGGACCGAGGCAAGGATTGCCGCCGGTCACCGTGGCGTCGCCGAGATAGCGGTTATAGGCATTGCCGCCCTTGCCGAAATCCGGATCGTGGCCATTGGCCGCATAGCGGTTGAACCGCGCGACGCTGTCGGCGAGCGCGTCCGCCGGCAGGTTCAGTTTCGCCGCGAGCGTGGCGATGTCGGGCGCCTCGACGAGATAGCCCGCTGCGATCAGATGGCGGAACGGCCGGCCGCCCGGCAGCACCAGGCCGAGCCCCCAGCGCTTCAGGAAAGCCGCGTCGCAGACGAGGAAGGCCGGAATGGTCGGCACCCCCTTATGGCCCTCGACCATGGCCAGGCCGAATGCGTGATAGGAGGTCGATTCGTTGACGAAACGCCGCCCCGCGCCATTCACCGCCATCAGGCCGGGCTTGGCGCGATCCCAGACGAGATGCGGATATTTGACCACCGTTCCATCGGGTTTTTCCAGGATCGAGACCGGGGTCATGAAGATATTGCTGGAATTTTCCCGACGCAGTGCGGCGCCGACGGCCTCGCCGAGCCTGAGGCCATCGCCGCTATTGGCTTCCGGCGCCATCGACCAGAGCCCGACGCTGTCGGGCAGGAAGGCCTTGCGCCGTTCCGGATCGTTGGGAAAACCGCCGGTCGCCAGCACCA
>JBOFDB010000248.1:0-1133 GCA_051646545.1 Sphingomonas sp. | reverse complement strand
CATCACGCTGGTCTGCCAGGACTGGGGCGGGCTGATCGGGCTGACGATCCCGATGGACATGGAGGCGCGGTTCGAGCGGCTGCTGGTCATGAACACGGCGCTCGGGACCGGCGATGCGCCGCTCACCGAAGGCTTCAAGAGCTGGCGCGCCTTCTCCAACAGCAAACCCGACATGGACATCGCCGGCTTGATGCGGCGGGCCGTTCCCGGCCTCGGCGACGCCGAAGCCGCGGCCTATGCCGCGCCGTATCCGGACGTCCGCTACAAGGCCGGCGTGCGGCGGTTTCCCAATCTGGTGCCCGACCACCCCGACGCGGCGGGAGCGGCGTTGTCGCGCAAGGCGCGCGCGTTCTGGTCGAGCCGCTGGAGCGGCGAAAGCTTCATGGCGATCGGCATGACCGATCCGGTGCTGGGGCCCGACGTGATGCGCGCGCTGCGAGGATCGATCCGCAACTGCCCGCCGCCGCTCGAACTGGCCGATGCCGGTCATTTCACCCAGGAGGCCGGCGCGATCATCGTGGAAAAGGCCATGGCGCATTTCGCCGGCGGGGCGTGATCGGCGCGTCCAGCCGTCCGGGCCGTCCTGCAGCGGATGCCGACGAGCCAACCGGAAGCGGTCTTCCAAACCCCGGTGTCACCGGATAACACAGGCCCCGATCGGGCGCGCTGCCGCGCCCGCCGGGCAGGCGACGACTGGAATGCGGTTCTTCAAATCTGGCAGTGGGCTGATCGGCGTCCTGCTGGTGCTCGCGATTACCCAACTCATCGGATGGGCGACGATCACCCTCCCGGCCATCGTCGGGCGCGACCTTTCGGCAGATATCGGTCTGAGCCTGCCGGCGGTTTTCGCAGGCAATTCGGTATTTTATGTCACAATGGGCCTTTGTGCGCCCTGGCTCGGCAAGGCTTTTGCGCGGCACGGCGCACGCAAGGTGATGATGGTGGGCACGGTCGCTACGGTACCGGGCTACATCGTACTGTGCTTGGCGCGTGAGCCGCTCCTGTATTTTGCCGGTTGGGTCATTCTCGGCATCGGCGGCAGCGCGACGCTGTCGACCGGCGCTTATATCATGCTCAACGAGATTGCCGGGCGGCAGGCCAAGAGCGCGATCGGTGCCTTGATGCTGGTGTCG
>JBOFDB010000585.1:0-1031 GCA_051646545.1 Sphingomonas sp. | reverse complement strand
TCCCACCAAGCAGGACATGGCGGCGCGAAAGCCCTCCGGAATCGATCAACTGTTGCATTGTCGCCACCGTGCCATGAAAATGCTGAATGGGGGCCATGTGGAGCGTTTAATCGTCGGTGAAACGTGGTATATCGGCGACGAATTGAGATTTGGAGACGAATGATGCGCCGGATGGCAGCGATTTTGATGGTGACGGGAACGCTCGGCTTGGCGCTGAATGGCGGAGCTGGCTTGGCACAGAATCAACCTGCTGCCCCGGCATCGCCCGCGATAACCGTCACGCCGCCCGCTCCCCCGGTTGCGCCGGCCCCGGCCCCAGTGCCGGCGCTATGGACCGCCGCACAGGCGACCCAGCTGGTCAACTGGCTGGAGGGCGCGCCTGTCGATGGGCTCCCCGCAATGGTCGCGCAGGCCGATGAAGTGCGCGCTGCCATCGCTGCTGGTGATCGCACCAATCTCAGCGCGGTCGCGCGCCGCCATGCCGCAACCCTGCTGACGCGACACCGCGGCGGCACGCACACCGCCCAGCGCCGCAGCTTCGGCATCACCCCTGACAGCTTTGCCCCCGCTGACGCCGCGATAAATGCCGCGCTCACGCTCGATCAGCTCGATGCACTGTTCACGGCCGCGATCCCGACGCACCCGCAATATGTGATGCTGCGTGAGGCGCTGGTGGCTGAGACCGATCCGGCGCGCCGGGCCCGGCTGGTGCTCAACATGGACCGCTGGCGCTGGATGCCGCGCAACCTTGGACAGCGTTATCTCCTGGTCAACGTGCCATCCTATGAAGTCACCTTGTGGCAGGACGGGCAGCGGATCGACCGCTGGCGCACCGTGGTTGGGACGACGCGCACCCGCACCAACATCTTTTCGACGACGACCAGCGGCGTCATCCTCACTCCCTGGTGGGAAATTCCGACCAGCATCGTCAACGAAAGCGTCGGCGCGCTGCGGCGGAATAATCCAAGCGCCTTTGCCGCGCGCGGCTATGTGTTCGAAAATGGCCGCTATCGCCAGCGCCCGGGCCGTCA
>JBOFDB010000552.1:0-3574 GCA_051646545.1 Sphingomonas sp. | reverse complement strand
GCAAGTTGCGGGGGATCGGCATCGCTGATCGATAGCGAACGCGCGTTCGTGGCGGGCATTGTCGCCTTGGAGAAGCTGCTGTGACCGATCATCGTGCTGCCTTTGATGCGGCGTTTGCGCGCTGCCCGCTCGTCGCCATCCTGCGCGGGGTCAAACCCGATGAGGTGGTGGCGATTGGCGAGGCACTGGTTGCGGCGGGCTTCACGCTGATCGAAGTGCCGCTCAATTCGCCCGATCCGCTGGACAGTATCGCGCGGCTGGCCACGGCATTGGCGGGCCGCGCGCTGGTCGGGGCGGGCACCGTGCTGAAACCGGCGCAGGTTGACCATGTGGCGGCGGCAGGCGGCGCGATGGTGGTGTCGCCCAACAGCGACGCGGGCGTGATTGCGGCAACCGCTGCCGCAGGCATGGTTTCGCTACCCGGATGTGCCACGCCGACGGAAGCGTTCTGCGCGCTCGATGCTGGTGCGACTGCGCTCAAGCTTTTCCCGGCCGAGGCAAGCAGCCCGGCCGCGCTGAAGGCAATGCGCGCGGTGCTGCCCCCGGCGACCCGCCTGTTGCCGGTCGGCGGAATCACGCCCGACGCCATGGCCGGGTGGCGCGCTGCAGGTGCGGCGGGGTTTGGGCTGGGCGGCGCATTATACGCCCCCGGTCGCAACGCTGCGGAAGTCCGCGAACGGGCCGGTCAGTTCAGGGCTGCCTGGGGCTGACGTCCGGCAATAATGGCCGTGTCGTACCCTCAATAGGGTGGCGCGACAGCGGCACGCTGCGCGCGGGCGGCGTGCGCCCACCATTCCAGATCAGCGGCAAAGCGCGGGAAAGTGGCCTCAAGCGCGGCGCCGCCATCGCCCGTCGGCATGGCATCATGATCAAGCGCCTGGGTGATGTTGCCAACCGTCACCGTGCTCGAAATCACCACCATGCCCATTTCGGACAGCGTGCCATGCCAGGCAAGGCCACCGCGTGCGCCCGCCAATCGCCCGGCGGAATAGCTGATAATTCCGGCCGGTCGCCAGAACCATTCTTCCAGATAATGGTCGGTCAGGTTCTTCAGGCCCGGCTGCATGCCCCAATTATATTCGCCCGTAACAAAGACGAAGCCGTCCGCCTCGCGGATTTTGCCGGCCAGCGCGGCCATCGCGGCAGGCGCCTCACCGGGCGGATATTCCTTGTACATCCGGTCGAGCATCGGCAGCCCGATGGCCTGCGCGTCGATCAGCTCGGCATGATGCCCGCGCGCGTCGAGCTGGCGGACGGCATAGTCGGCAAGCCTGAGTCCCGTGCGATCGCGGCGGTACGAGCCGTAAAGAACCAGCAACTTGAGTGACATTGGCAAGCCTTTCCCCGGGGGCGGGCGGATGGCACCCGTGGCCGCTGCCTTGGCAGGGGACGGCGCCGGGGCCAAGCGCGATGTGGTGTGTTGACGACCGAAACTGGGGCTGGCTGACGTCGGGCGCTCGGCCGGGGCCGTTTCTGCCAGGAAACTGGTGGAAGGGGCTGGATTCGAACCAGCGTACGTCGGAGACGGGCAGATTTACAGTCTGCTGCCTTTAACCACTCGGCCACCCTTCCACGGGTGTCGCTTGTTTGGCGAAGCGTGGCCCCTTGCCGAGCGAATCCGCCGCTGTCAACCGGCCAACGCCCTCTTGCGCGGCGGTGGCGCTTGCGCCTAGCGTCGGCCGCGATTTTTCAACGCTACTTCAGGGGGATTTTGATGCGCCACTCGTTGCTTGCCGCCGCCGCCATGCTGGCCATTGCCGCCCCCGTCGCGTCGCAGACCGGCGACAAGTCGCCCGACAAGGCCGCGACCGCCAAGATTATCGATGAAGGCCTGAACCACAGCGAAGTGATGGTGACGGCGGAATATCTCGACGATTTCATCGGCCCGCGCCTCACCAATTCGCCGGGAATGCGCAAGGCAGAGGAATGGACTCAGTCCAAATTCAAGGACTGGGGGCTAAGCGCGGTCCACAAGGAAGGGTTTGAATTCGGCCGTGGCTGGTGGATCGAACGGTCGAGCGTGCGGATGCTGACGCCGCGCCCCATTCAGTTGACCGCGATCCCCGTGGCGTGGACGCCGGCGACCAACGGCCCCGTCAAGGCCGAGATCATCGTCGCGCCGCTCGCCAAGGAGCGCGATTTTGACAAGTGGAAGGGCAAGCTCGCGGGCAAGATCGTGCTGATCACCCAGCCCGATACCGGGTCAGAACCCGGTGAGGCGCCGTTCCAGCGTTATTCGGCGGCCGATCTTGCCAAGCTCGATACCTTCCAGGCCCCGCATTATGACCCGGCCGCCAGCGAACGCTCGATCAAGCGCGCGACTTTCCAGAAAAATCTCGATGCCTTTTTGAAGGCCGAAGGCGCGGTTGCCTGGGCAAGCGAGGCCTATCGCGATGGCAAGCTGGTCAGCGGCGAAGGCTATATGTTCACCAAGGAAGATACGCCCAGCCTGCCCGGCGTGCAGATTGCGGCCGAGGATTATCGTCGGCTTGCGCGTCTCGCCAAGGCCGGCATGGCGCCAACGCTGGAAATCGACAGCCAGGTCCATTTCGACGACAGCGACAGCAAGGCCTATAACATCATTGCCGAAATCCCCGGCACCGATCCCAAGGCGGGCTATGTCATGGCGGGCGCCCATCTCGACAGCTGGGTTGCCGGCGATGGCGCGGCGGATAATGGCGCGGGCACCGCGATGATCATGGAAGCCGCGCGCATTCTGGCCAAATCCGGCTTCAAGCCGCGCCGCACCATTCGCTTTGCCTTGTGGGTGGGCGAGGAAGAAGGGTTGCTCGGCAGCATGGCCTATGTCGAGCAGCATCTGGCGACGCGGGGCAATCCGGGCGATGTGCCCACCACCGGTCTTGCCCGCTTCCTCGGCTGGACCAATCGCTGGCCGATCAATCCCAAACCCGGCTATGGCGACCTTGCCGCCTATTTCAATCTCGACAATGGCTCGGGCAAAATCCGCGGCATCTATGCCGAAAACAACCCGGCGGTGGTGTCGACCTTCCGCGAATGGCTGGCGCCGTTCAACGCGATGGGCGCGACCAATGTGGTCATCGAAAAGACGGGCGGGACCGACCATGTTTTCATGCAGGCGATTGGCGTGCAGGGGTTCCAGTTCATTCAGGACCCGCTCGATTATTCCAGCCGCGTCCACCACAGCGCGATCGATACCTATGATCACCTGAAGGGCGATGACATGCGCCAGGCATCGACGATCCTGGCAAGCTTCCTGTTGAACGCCGCCAATGCCGACAAGGCGCTGCCACGGCCGCCCTTGCCGACCAAGCCTGCGGTTACCGATCCCTATGCCTATCCGAAAGACGATGACTGATGGCGCGTAAAGGCGGGCACCGGCCGGCGGGGGGGAGCCCCAACCGGCCGCGCTTCTGGGGGCGGCACGCGGTTTATGCGGCACTCGACAATCCGGCCCGAACGGTGCGCAAGCTATGGATCACGCGCGAGGCGGCGGCGGAAATCGTGATGCCCGACGGCGTTCCCGTGACCTATGCCGATGTCGCCGATCTTGCCCGGCTGGTGCCATCCGACGCGCCGCATCAGGGCATTGTGG
>JBOFDB010000346.1:0-3557 GCA_051646545.1 Sphingomonas sp. | reverse complement strand
CGGCGCGCCCGTCTGCCCCGCCGCCGGGGCAGCGAGCAGCAGCAAAGGGGCAAGCGGCGCGGCGCGCATGGCGAGCTCAATACCGGGTATCGAACGTCACCGTCAGCGTCGCGCTGTCATTGGCGGGCACCGGCACGTGCCACACCGCCTCGTCCGACGATCGGCGTTCATGCGCCAGACTTTCCTGGCTGATCCGCGTATCGTCATACCACCAGTCGAGCCCGCCCTGCACGACATCGACCGTCACCGCGTCGGGCCGGGCATTGGTGAGGGTATAGGTCATCAGCGTGCGCCAGTGATACTCGCTGATCCTCGTCCGCTCGGTCACCACCGGCTTGACCTTCACGTCAAACGCATCGCCGGTCTTGATCGCCAGCGTCGATCCCATTGGCGTGTGGCTGATCTGGTTTTCGCCGATAAATTGCGGCTCCCCCTTGGCGTCGCGCATATAGATGCGCACCGTGCCGGCGGGCAGCGCGTCGCCAAGCCCGCCCTTGGCCGAGCTTGAAAAGCTGATGACGGTGGCGGCGCTTTGCGGATCGTCGAGCGATTGCAACCAGCCGCTGCGATATTCATAGCCGCGCCGCGCGGGCACGCCCCCGATGCTCAGAAAACTTACCTGCTTCTGCTGATTGGCGGCAATCGTGGTGCGATGGTCGATGGGATAAAGATAATAATCGCCCAGCCTTGCGCGCGCGGCGGTTTCGGTGCCCGCGCGCGTGCCCGGGGCAATGCCGCGACCGCCATTTGACCGCCCGCCCGGATTGCCCGCGACCAGCACCGTGTCGGCATTGACGAACGGCGTGTTGCCGTTGTTGCGCAGCGTTACCCAGCCCTGCACGTCGATCGTCGACTTGGCTTCATCGAACAAAGCGACATAATCGGCCGACCAGCTCATGCCGTTGGTCAGATAGCTCAGCGTCACCGGGCGCGGCCCGCCCGATTTGGTGTCGAGCGTTACCGACAGCGTCGGCCGCGCGCGCAGATTGGGCGGCAGCGAGGAAAACAGCACGCGCACCGGCAAGCCATCATCGCGCAGCACCTCGATATGGTCGCCGACCTGCAGCACCACTCCATCGTTAGAGGCAAGCACCTTGGCGGGCAGGCGCGTTTCGGCGCCCGTGCCGGGATTGGTGCGAACCAGCGTGATGGTCTGCCCTACCGCCTTTTCCATCAGCGCCGCCGGGGTGAGCAGATCATAATCGTAATTCTGTTCGATAATCGTCGTGCCCGCCGCGCTCAGCCGCACGGTTTGGGGCCGGATCAGGCTGGACACGTCCTTGAATTCCTGACGCGACACGCCGCCGGGCAGCGTCAACTCGCGCACATCCTGGACGAGCGCCGTGCCATCCGAATAGATGGTGACGGCGACATCGCCCTGCGCGGTCCGGTCAAGCGTTGGCTGTTCGGGCGCGGCCTGCGCCTGTGCTGCCCCCGGTATCGCCAGCAGCGCGACCCAAAAACCGTAACGCATTGCCCTCTCCCGCTTTATCTGCCGCGGGATGGTTAGGCCCGCGATATGACGGGCCAATGTCATCTTGTCACCTGAAGCGGCGATGAACGGAAAGGGTCAGCTAGGCCGCCCGACCGCCCTCCCCCGCAAGGGAGAGGGCCTGGCCTGACTCACGCCGGTGTCGTCTCATCGGCGGCGGCAGCTTTGCGGCGGCGGCGCGGCTTTTCGGCGGGGGCGGCGTCTGGCTCGCCTGCCTCCAGCGTGGCACCAATGGCGGGCGGCAGGCGATCAATGCCGAGCGCGACGGGTTCGGCATCGTCCGCGTCCGCAACCGGTTCAGGGCGGCGGCTTGGCCGACCGCGACGCGGGCGGGCCTCATCGCTACGCGCCTCGCGCGGTTCGCGCGGTTCACGCGCCTCGCGGGGTTCGCGCGCTTCGCGCGGCGGGCGCGGCTCCCGCATTTCGCGCACGGGCGCGGCGCTTTCGTCGGCATCATGGCCATTGGCATAGGGCTGGGCATGGCCATTAGCGCTGCCATTGCCGTTCACCGCATTGCCATTGGCATAGCCCTGGTTGCCGTTATTCTGGTTGCCATAATTCTGGCCCCCGAAATTTTGGCCGCCATAATTCTGACCATTGCCGCGCGGCGCCTCGGCGTCGTCATCGCCGTCGAAATCGTCACCGTCATCGGCGTCGTAACTGTCATTGCGTCGCTGCTGCTGATCTTCGAAGCGCGAGCGATTTTCGGCGAGCACGCGATAATAATGATCGGCAAATTGCAGATAATATTCGGTGTTGACGCGATCACCCTGCATTTGCGCGTCGCGCGCCAGCGTCTTGTATTTTTCGAGCAGCTGCGCGGCATTGCCACGCGCGCGATTGTCGATGCGGTTGCCGTTATCGGGACCGCGGCCCGGATTGCCACCCTGCGAGCGCTGCCCGCCGCGACCGCGACGGCGGCCGCCCTGACGATTATTCATCAACTGCTGTTGTCCTTGTCCGTAAAGCCAAACCCGGCAATGCTCCGCTAGGTCGATGGGTGCTCTCGGGCGCTTTCCGCCGGATGGTCCGACGAAAAACGCTGCCACGATCGCCGGACGACAGCGACATCATGACGAAGAGTCTAAAAAGGGGCGCTCGTTTTCCGACGCTTTATCGTCAGAACCGCAATGCCCCCGCGCTCGCCATAGCGGCAGGCGCCAACTAATCCAAGCGGAAATATGTGACGCTTTTGCGGTCTTTCAACCCGGATCGGATGGATTAATCGGGCGCGGTGGCGACGATCGCGCGCGGCCGCCCGCCCAGATCGGCGCGGACGGTGGCGCAAAGCCCGGCCTGCGTCACCAGCGCGCTCACCGCACTCGCCTGGGTGTGGCCGATCTCAAATATGGCAACCCCGCCGGGCGCGATGAGTCGCGCCAGATCGGGCACGATGCGGCGATAGGCGTCAAGGCCATCGACCCCGGCAAACAGCGCGCCGCCGGGTTCATAATCGCGGACATCGGCGGGCAGCGCCTCGCCCGTCGCGATATAGGGCGGGTTGGCGAGAATGAGGTCGAAGGTCTCGTCGATACCCGTCGCCCAGTCGCCAAGCCCAAAGCGGGCGCGGCGCGCCAGACCCAGCGCCTCGGCATTGACGCGCGCATAGTCGAGCGCCGCAGCCGACGCGTCGATGCCCATCCCCGTCGCGTCGGGCCATCGGCTCAGCCCGGCGAGCAGCAACGTGCCCGGCCCGGTGCCAAGGTCCAATATACGCCGGGGCGACCGCTCGCCGAAATGCGTGATCGCGGCCTCGATCAGCGTCTCGCTGTCGGGCCGGGGGATCAGCACGCCGGGCCCGACCGCGAGCTCGATCGTCCAGAAAGCGCGGCTGCCGGTGATATAGGCGACCGGCTCATGCGCGAGGCGGCGGGCGAGGAGCGGCTGAAAACCGGCGGGCGCGGGATCGTCGAGATGCGCGAGCAGCATCGCCTCACGCGGCACCCCCAGCGCATGCGCCATCAGCAGTTCGGCATCGAGGCGGGGCGTGGCGGAGACGCTGGCAAGGGCAGTGGCCGCCGTGGCGAGCGCGGCACGGATAAGCCCTTCCCCCACCGGGGGAGGG
>JBOFDB010000567.1:0-1502 GCA_051646545.1 Sphingomonas sp. | reverse complement strand
GTTCGGCAAGCAGATCGACCGGCATCTGCCCCGCAACGAGCAGCGAGCCATCCTCGCGCTCCACCACCCAGGGGGCCACATCCGGCCCGGTATCCGACGCGAACTCGCCCGCAATCGCCGCGAGCAGATTGGCCGGCGTCACCAGGCCTTCAAAATGGCCATATTCGTCATGGATCAGCGCCATCGGCACCTCTGCCGCGCGCAGCGTGTTGAGCGCGTCCATCGCGTCGATCTGATCGACCACCACCGGCGCGTCACGGCGCAGCGCCATCAGGTCGAGCGCCTTGTCCGAAACCAGCGCCTGCGCCACGTCGCGCGCCTGCACCACGCCGACGATGCGATCGATCGAGCCTTCGCCGAGCGGCATCCGGCTGTGCTGCGCCGTCGCCAGCGCTGCCCGTACCCCGGCTTCGTCGAGCGTGGCGTCGAGCCATTCGACATCGGTGCGCGGCGTCATCACTTCGCGCACGGGCCGGTCGGCGAGGCGCACCACGCCCGAAATGATCGAGCGCTCATGCTCCTCGATCACGCCCGACTTTGACGCTTCGGCGACGATGAGGTGCAGTTCCTCCGCCGTCACATCATCCTCCGCTTCGCGCGTCAGGCGCAGCAAGGCGAACAGCAGGCCGCTGGTCGAATCGAGCAGCCACACAATCGGCGCGGTCGCGCGGGCCAGCCAGCGCATCGGCACGGCGACGACCGCGGCGATACGCTCAGGGCTTCTGAGCGCGATCTGCTTGGGCACCAGTTCGCCCACCACCAGCGAGGCATAAGTGGTAACGCCGATAACGAGCGTGAAGCCCAAAGTCTCGGCCCAGCCCGGGGAAACGCCCAGCCGCACCAGCCGCGCCGCCGTCGGCCCGCCCAGGCTGGCGCCTGAATACGCCCCGGAAATAATGCCAATCAGGGTAATGCCGATCTGCGTCGTCGACAGCAATTTGCCGGGATTGGCGGCAAGCTCGACCGCCGTCCGCGCGCCGCGCACATCCGCTCGCGCCATCGCCTCCAGCCGTGCCTTGCGCGACGAGACGATTGCCAGCTCCGACATCGCGAAGCCGCCATTGACGATGACGAGCGCGAAGATGATCGCGACGTCAATCCACGGGAAAGGGGGAAGCGGTTGCATGGCCCTGTTGCAGCGGCTGCTTTGCCCGACTTTGGCGGTGGCGGCAACCGGGAGCTGTTATCAAGCAGGACAACCCCTCGCGCCGACCGCGAGGAGGATGAAGGCCCTACCGCCGCTCGGCAAAGAAATCGCGCAGCAGGCGCGCGGCTTCGCCATCGCCAATGCCGCTGAACACTTCCGGCCGGTGATGGCAGGTCGGTTGGGCAAATACCCGCGCGCCATGCTCGACCGCGCCGCCCTTGGGATCGGGCGCGGCGTAATAAACGCGGTCGATGCGGGCGAGCGCAATCGCGCCGGCGCACATCGCGCAGGGTTCCAGCGTCACCCATAAATCGCAGCCATTAAGCCGGTCGCGGCCAAGTGCCCGGGCCGCCTC
>JBOFDB010000322.1:0-3077 GCA_051646545.1 Sphingomonas sp. | reverse complement strand
CCTGTTGCAGGTGGAACAGGTCCATATACTGGCCCAGGCGGCGATGGTCGCGCTTGGCGGCCTCTTCCAGCCGGACGAGATGCGCATCGAGCTGCTTCTTGTTGAGCCAGCCGGTGCCGTAGATGCGGCTCAGCATCGCGTTGTTCTGGTCGCCGCGCCAGTACGCGCCCGACACGCGCGTCAGCTTGAACGCGTCGGGGTCGAGCTTGCCGGTGGAAGCCAAATGCGGGCCACGGCACATGTCGAGCCAATCCTCGCCCGACCAATAGACGGTCAGCGGCTCGTCGCCGGGCAGTTCGGCCGCCCATTCGGCCTTGAAGGTCTCGCCCTGCTGCTTCCAGCGGCTGATCAGCGTGTTGCGATCCCATACTTCGCGGCGCAGCGGCTTGTCGGCGCGGATGATGGCGCGCATCGCTTCCTCGATTGCGGGCAAGTCCTCTTCCGTAAAGGGGCCGCGATCGGGCGCGGGCGCGAAGTCGTAGTAAAAGCCATCGTCGGTCGACGGGCCAAAGGTGATCTGCGTGCCGGGGTAAAGCTGCTGCACCGCTTCGGCCAGCACGTGCGCATAGTCATGCCGCGCCATTTCCAGCGCGTCCTTCTCGTCGCGCGCGGTGACGAGGGCGAGACTGGCATCGGCCTCCAGCGGGCGCCCGATATCGAACAGCGCCCCATCGACCTTCGCCGCCAGCGCCGCCTTGGCAAGGCCCGGGCCGATCGACGCGGCGATATCCGCCGGCGTCGTCCCAGCTGCGACCTGGCGGACGGAACCGTCGGGCAGCGTGATGTTGATCATCTGGGACATGGACCTTCGAACTTTCGCCAATTGTTGCAATGCGGGCGCGTTATGCCGCCCGTGGCCATATAGGCAAGCACGCAATCGGGACCAACCGCACCCCAAATGCGGCATTGCGGCGCCCCGCAAGGCGATTAGCTTGTCGCGATCAACCTGCTGGAGTCGTGCCCATGCTCACCCTTACCCGTCCCGATGGCACTCAGGCCGTCGACCTGCATCTCACGCGCCGTGCAGCCGTCGGCATGTTCTTTGCGGGCTATGCGGTGGCGGCGCTGTCGGCGGAAGCGGCGCCGATCAACACGCCAGCCGATGGGCTGGTGATCGAGGAAGTGCTGATTCCCAATGGCGCGCCCAAGCCGCTGCCCGCCTATGTCGCGCGGCCTGCGGGCAAGGGGCGGCACGCCACCATCGTCGTCGTCAACGAGATTTTCGGCATCCATGACTATATCAAGGATATTTGCCGCCGACTGGCGAAGCTGGGCTATGTCGCCGTGGCGCCCGATTTCTTCTATCGCTCGGGCGTCAACCTGCCCGCGCTCAGCGATTTCAATCAGATCATCGCGGTGGTGCGCCAGGCAAGCCCGGAACAGGTTGACGGCGACGTCCGCGCCGCGACCGCCTGGGTGAAGGGCCAGCCTTTTGGCGACGGCGCGCGGATCGGCATTACCGGCTTTTGCTGGGGTGGCGGCGTGGTGTGGCGCGCCGCGATTGAGGATGCCGATATCAAGGCCGGCGTCGCCTGGTATGGCCAGCTTAAGCCCGTCATCAATCGCGCCGTTGATCTGAAAGCGCCCGTGCTGGGGCTTTATGGCGGGCTTGACCAGGGCATTCCGCAAAGCGACGTGTCAGCAATGCTCGATGCGCTGAAAGCGGCCGGCAAAACCGGCTCGGACATTCATGTCTATGCCGACGCCCAGCACGGTTTCCATGCCGATTACCGGGCAAGCTATAACGAAGCCGACGCCAAAGACGGCTGGGCGCGGATGCTCGCGCATTTCAAGGCGAACGGCGTGGTTTGAGGGGCTGACGAGGCACGATCATCGTCAGCGCGAGCGCAAGCGAAGCAATCCAGCTTGCCCAACCGAGTGTCGGGATTGCTTCGCTGCTTGCCGCCTTTGCAATAATGATCGCGGTCAGGCCGCCTTCATGTCGTCGCTCAGCGTGGCGAGCAGGGTGCGCACCTTGGCGAGGTGCGCGCGCATGATGCGGTTATATTGCTGGACGCGATCCGCCAGGCTGTCCCAATCAAACGGCATTTCTTGCGCCATGAAGTTCTTGATCGCCGTGCGCAGCGCGTCGGTCAGCGCGATGCATTCGACCTTCAGCTCGCAGGCGAGTTTGCGCTGATAGGCATCGCCGTCGCGCATCACCGGCTCAAACAGCTCGCGGTGGACGAACAGCTGATAGGCGCCGATCAGCATCACGCCTTCCGCGCATTTCTGGCGCACTCTCGCGGCCTGGACAGGATCGCGCCGAGCAATCAGCGCTTCGCCCTCGGCCATTGATGCTTCGATTCGGGCAATATAACCGTTGGGACGATCGGGCATGGCGTTCACCTTCATCCCTGCCGATTTAGCGCGCAAAAGTTAGGAAATGGCTGATCAGAACATCCCGAATGGCGCGATTTTATTGGCGACATCATGCCCGACATCGGCGGCGCCCAGATAAGGCACGCCCATCTCGCCGCACCAGCGGTGGATCATCGTGTCGACGGTTTCGCCCCAGGGCGGATCATTGGGCTGGATATCGTTGATCCGGCCGAGCCGCACGCCCGCCACTCCCTTCAGCTGCGTTGCCCGCGCCATCTGGCACAGCATGCGGTCGACGCGATAAAGCGGCTCCGAAACTTCCTCGACCACCAGCACATGGTCGGTAAGATCGGGCAGCCAGGGTGTGCCGATCAACCCGGCGAGGATGGTAAGGTTGAAAACCACATGCGGTCGCCCGGCCAGGCCGCTTTCGAGCGCATTCCTGTCCCGCGCCGTCAGCCAGGCAAGCGAACGCGCCACCGCCGCTTCGCCCCCGTCGCGCGCCAGATCGCCCGGCATCGGGCCGTGGACCGCGTGGCCCAGCCGCCGCGCGTAGAGCGCCCCCATCAGAAAACCGAGATCCGAATAGCCGAGCCAGGTCTTGGCCGCTGCCGTCGGGGTCAATTTGTCCATCACCAGCGGAATGATGCGGTTGGAGCCATAGCCACCCCGGGCAAACCACACCGCGTCAACAGCGGGATCATTCGCCACGTCAAGAAACGCCGCCGCCCGCGCCGCATCAGGTCCGGCGAAAT
>JBOFDB010000211.1:0-3048 GCA_051646545.1 Sphingomonas sp. | reverse complement strand
TGGTGGTGATGAAGTTGATCGCGCCCAGAATCGAGCTGGCGCCCGCCAGGTGCAGCGACAGGATCGCCATATCCACCGATGGCCCCGGCTCGCCATAAGTCGACAGCGGCGCATAGACCGTCCAGCCGGTGCCCGCGCCGCCGAAGAAGGGCGAAGCGAGCAGCAGGGTGAAGCTGGGGATCAGCAGCCAGAAGCTGATATTGTTCATGCGCGGGAACGCCATGTCGGGCGCGCCGATCATGATCGGCACGAACCAGTTGCCGAACCCGCCGATCATCGCCGGCATGACCATGAAGAACACCATGATCAGGCCGTGCGCGGTGATGAACACGTTCCACAGGTGGAGCGAATGATCGAGCCCCTGCTCGCCGCCCGGCAGATATTGCGCCCAGACATTGAGATACTGGATGCCCGGCTCGGCCAGTTCGAGCCGCATCAGGCCCGAAATCGCACCGCCGATGATGCCCGCGAAAATCGCGAAGATCAGGTAGAGCGTGCCGATATCCTTGTGGTTGGTCGACATGAACCAACGCGCGAAGAAGCCCGGCTTGTGATCGCCGCCATGATCATGGCTGTGATCCTCATGCGCCTGGAAAGCGGAGGGGGTGAAAACGGTATCGGTCATGGCGGTTACTTCGCTGACGTGGCGGCATTGGCCGCGTTGGACTCTTCGGCGGCGCTGGGCGTGGTCACGCCCTTGGCATCGGCGGCGGGCGACGGCACCGGCGCACCGGGCGCAGGCGCCATCGCGGGCGCGCTGCCCGGCGGCGGCGCCGGCGTGGCGATAGCGGCCTTTGCGCCCTTCACGGTGCCGCCCTTGGCGACGACCCATTTATCAAAGGTCGCCTTGTCAACCGCCGCAACGGTGATGGGCATGAAACCATGGCGGGCGCCGCACAATTCCGAACATTGGCCGAAATAAACGCCGGGCCGTTCGATGGTGAAGCTCGTCTCGTTAAGGCGACCCGGGATCGCGTCGAGCTTGATCCAGAAGGCCGGCATCGCCCAGCTGTGAATGACGTCGGCCGAGGTGGTGATCAGCCGAATCGGCACGCCCACCGGCAGCACGACGCGATTGTCGGTCGCGAGCAGCGGCGGCCCATCGGCATCGGTGCGGAAGCGATCACCGGCCGCCTGAGCGCCCTTTTCCTTCAGCATGTTGGCGGTAATCTCGATGCCGCCATTATCGGGATATTCGTAGGTCCAGTACCATTGGTTGCCGATCGCCTTCAGCGTGATGGCATTGGCCGGCGCCGGCTTGAACTGCGCCTGCAGCAGGCCGATCGACGGGATCGCGATCGCGACCAGAATGGCGACCGGCGCCAGCGTCCAGACAATCTCGATCATGGTGTTGTGCGACGTCTTCGACGCAACCGGATTGGCGCGGCGATTATAGCGCAGCATCACCCAGATCAGCAGCGCCAGCACAAACAGCGAGATACCGGTAATCACCGGCACGAGCAGATTGTCGTGCATGCCGTGCGCGAAACGGCCATTTTCGGTGAATTGCGGCTGCAGGCCGATATATTTGTCGACCGGCTGGCCAATGCCCTTTTCGGGCAGGACCATCGGCCCACCATCAAGCGCGAGCATCGGGTCGTTCGATTTGGCGGCGGCAGGAGCAGGTTTGGCGGCATCGGCCGGTTTCGTGGCCGCGGCAGTTTGTTGCGCGGCAGCGGGCGCCGCTTGCGTGGTTGCCGGCGCTTGCGCGGCGGCGGGGCCACCGGCGGCAAGCAGCAGCCCGGCAGCGAGACTGATGACCATCAACCCTGTCTTGCGCATCGTTCCTCAATTCACCCTGTGCGCGGCCGCGCCGTTCGCGGGCGCTGGCCGGGGCGGGAATACGCCCCTTGTGGGGGTGCCTATACGCATCACGCCTGCCTGCCTCAAGCATTAGAAGTGCATTTTTTGCAGGTGCGACCGTGGCGCCACGTTGCGCCGGCGTCGGGCCGATCCTAATCAAGCGCCGAGACGAAGCGGGAGTTGAGAATGACCGACGACGATGTGCTGGCCGAATTCCGCGCGGCAGACGCGCTGCTGGAGGGGCACTTCGTCCTGTCATCGGGATTGCACAGCCCGCGCTACCTGCAATGCGCGCGTGTGTTGATGAACCCCGCGCGGGGCGCGCGGCTGGCGACGGCGCTGGTCGCCAAGCTGCCGGTCGATCTTCGCCGCGCGATCGAGGCGGTGGTGTCGCCCGCGATGGGCGGGGTGATTGCCGGCCATGAAATGGGCCGGGCGTTGGGCGTCGACGCCCTGTTTCTGGAGCGCCCGACGGGAACGTTTGAGCTGCGCCGCGGCTTTCGCCTCTCCCCGGGGGAGCGGGTGTTGATGATGGAGGATGTGGTGACGACGGGCCTGTCTTCCCGCGAAGCGATTGCCGCGATTCACGCGGCGGGCGGCGCCGTGGTGGCGGCCGCCGCCCTGGTCGATCGGTCGGGCGGCACCGTTGACCTGGGCGTGCCGTTTTTCCCGCTGATCCGGATCGATGTGCCGACCTATCCGGCGGACGCCTTGCCGGCGGACCTTGCCGCCATTCCCGCAACCAAGCCCGGCAGCCGGGCAGCGGCATGAGCCGGGTGCTGCGCCTTGGGGTCAATATCGACCATGTCGCGACTGTCAGGAATGCGCGCGGCGCTGGCTATCCCGATCCGGTGCGCGCGGCCCTGGCGGCGGCCGAGGCGGGCGCGGACGGCATTACCGCGCATCTGCGCGAAGACCGGCGCCACATCACCGATGGCGATATTGCCCGCCTTTCGACCGAGCTTGCCATCCCGCTCAACCTCGAAATGGCGGCGACCGCAGAAATGCTGGCGATCGCGCTGAAGCATCGCCCGCATGCCGCGTGCATCGTGCCCGAAAAGCGCGAGGAACGCACGACCGAAGGCGGTCTCGACGCGGCGGGGCAATTTGACCACCTCGCGCCGATGGTCGCGGCGCTGAGCGAGGCAGGCATTCGCGTCTCGCTGTTCATCGAACCCGATGCGCGCCAGATCGATGCGGCGATTCGACTCGGCGCGCCGGTGGTCGAGCTCCATACCGGTCGCT
>JBOFDB010000292.1:0-3960 GCA_051646545.1 Sphingomonas sp. | reverse complement strand
GATGAAGCGGCGGATGCGCTCGATCACCGACAAATCCTTGTTCACCCGCTCGACCGCGGCCGTGAGCGCGGCGCGGTAATCGGGGTTTTCGATGAGGCGGGCAAAATCGCAGCGGTCGCCGGTGCGCGCACACCATTCGGCGGTCCATTCAGGATCGGGCACCAGCACCGCGACCATATGCGGCTTGCGGTCCCCATAGATCATCGCCTGCATGATTTCGGGCTGCAGCGTCAGCATACCCTCCACCTTTTGCGGGGCGACATTATCGCCCTTGTCGTTGATGATCAGGCCTTTCTTGCGGTCGGTGATCTTGATGCGGCCCTTGGCGTCGATTTCGCCGATATCGCCGGTGTGGAGCCAGCCATCCTTCAGCACGTGGCGCGTCTCCGCCTCGTTGCGCCAATAGCCGTGCATCACAAGCTCGCCGCGCACCAGGATTTCGCCATCGTCGGCAATGCGCACTTCGGTGTTGGCGAGCGGCGGGCCGACCGTATCCATTTTAAGGCCGACCGAGGGGCGATTGCACGAGATGACCGGCGCTGCTTCGGTCTGGCCATAGCCTTGCAGGAAGGTGAGGCCGAGGCTTTGGAAAAAGACGCCGATTTCGGGGTTGAGCGGCGCGCCGCCCGACACCATCGCCTTGATCCGCCCGCCAAAGCGCTTGGCGACGCGCGGGCGCAGCGTGTTCTTGAGGAACAGGTTGAGCGGCGCATCGAGCATCCCGCGCTTGCCCGCCGCCGCGCGTCCGCCGATCGACACGGCTGTATCAAGCAGCAGGGATGAAACCTTGCCCTGCTTCTCGATCGCCTTGGAGATGCGGGTGCGCAACACCTCAAACAGGCGTGGCACGACGACCATGATGGTCGGGCGGGTTTCCTCAAGATTGGCGGCGAGCTTGTCCAGCCCCTCGGCATAATAGATTTGCGCGCCCAGCCCGATCGGGAAATGCTGGCCGCCGGTATGCTCATAGGCGTGGCTCAAGGGCAGGAAGGAGAGAAACACCTCATCCTCCCAGCCGAAATCCTCGGCGATGACGGCGCAGCAGCCATTGACATTGTGCAGGATGGCGCCGTGGTGCTGCATCACCCCGCGCGGCGCGCCGCCGGTGCCGCTGGTGTAGATGATGCAGGCGAGATCGTCGCGCTGGAAGGTCGCGGCAGCGGCGGTGGTGGCAGGCGATGTGGGGTGATGCGCGATCAGCTCATGCCAGTCGTGGAAATGAATGCTGCCCGATTGCGCCAGCCGCAAATCCTCAATGCCGATCAGCATATCGGCCTGGCCCGCGCGCATCATTGCCGGAATCAGATTGCGGGCGAGCTTGGCGTTGGAAACGATGATCGCCCGCGCGCCCGAATTGTCGATGATGTGTTGATGGTCGCGTTCGGTATTGGTGGTGTAGGTGGGCACCGTCACACAGCCCGCCGCCATGATGGCGAGATCGCTGATGCACCATTCCGGCCGGTTTTCGCTGACCAGCATCACCCGGTCACCAGGCTTCAGTCCCAGCGATTGCAGGCCGGCCGCCAGGCTCGCCACCTTGTGCGCCGCTTCGCGCCAGCTTTGCGAGCGCCACTCGCCGCCCGATTTATGCCACAGAAACGGCTTGTCGCCCTGTTCCTCGGCGCGGGTGAAGAACATGGTGACGAGGTTGGGGAAATGCTCCAGCTTGCGGACGGTCTTGGCTGCCATTGTCTCTCCTGTCGGCGGCCCCCCGGCCGCAGTAGATTTTTTATTCGGAAGGTCGGTTGGTCGCGGCGGCGGGCGCGGGTTTGAAGACATGCCCGGCAACATCCATCGCCACGCCCTCGCTGCGCGGATCGGCGGCGCCCCGGCTGCGGCCATGGACGAATTCGATGGCATTGGCCTTAAGGCCCAGGGGCGCCACAAAGACGGTGTCGCCCAGCGCCTTCATCGCCGGGGCGAGCGGCTCAACCGACGTGGCTTTTTCGACCAGCACCGTCTTGCCCGGCGCATAGACCAGCCCCAGCGCAATCGCGTCCTGCGCGCTCAGATGCCAGTCAACGACACCGATGATCGCTTTCGCCACTTGCGCGATGATCGTCGATCCGCCCGCTGCGCCAATCGCCAGCCGCACCGTGCCATCGGGTGCGAACACGATTGTCGGCGACATCGAGCTGCGCGGCCTTTTGCCGCCTTCGACGCGATTGGCGGTGAGCAGGCCGTTCTGGACGGGATCAATGTTGAAGTCGGTCAATTCGTTGTTGAGGAAAAAGCCATTGCTGGTCAGGCCCGATCCGAACACGCTTTCGATCGTCGTCGTCACCTCCGCGATATTGCCCCAGCGATCGACCGCGACAAGATCGGTGGTGCCATGCTCGGGCTGGGGCGCGGCGGGGGCCAGGGTCGGCGCACCGGCGGGCTGGCCCGGCGTGATGGTGGCGAGCGCATGATCAGGCGCGATCAGCGCCGAGCGGCTGGCGATATAATCAGGGGCAAGCAAGCCCTTGACCGGCACGCTGATAAAGGCGGGATCGGCGACATAGGTGTCGCGGTCGGCATAAGCGAGCTGGCTGCTCTGGGCGAACAAATGCCAGGCGACGGGCGAGTCCTTGCCCAGTTTCGCCATGTCAAACCGCTCAAGCTGGGCCAGGATTTGCAGCATGGTGACGCCCGAGGAGGGCGGCCCCATCGTGCAGATGCGATAGCGGCGATAATGGCCGCACAGCGGCTCGCCGGGGCGGGCGCGATAATCGGCAAGATCAGCCGCCGTCATTTTGGAGGGCAGATGCGCGGCGCCGTTCACGGTGGTGACGATCGTGTCCGCCACCGCGCCGGTGTAGAAAGCGCGGGGTCCGCTGGCAGCCAAGCGGCGCAGCGAGGCGGCGAGATCGGGGTTTTTGACGATGGTGCCCACCGGCTTGGCGCTGCCATCGGGATTGCGCAAATAGCCGCTTGCCCATGGGCCGAAGAAATCGGGCGGGGCGAATTTGCCCATCATCGTGATGAAATTGTTGAACCGCGGCGTGATTGCCCAGCCCTGGTCGGCAAGCGTGATGGCGGGGCCGAACAGTCGCGGCCAGGCAAGCTTGCCATGGTCGCGATGCGCCGCCTCCATCAGCCGCACTTGCCCCGGCACGCCGACGCTGCGCCCCGTCGGGATGGCGGCATTATGCGCGAGCGGCTTGCCATCGGGGCCGAAAAACCAGTCGGGCGATGCCGCCTTGGGCGCCGCCTCCCGCGCGTCATAGCTGGTGAGCTTGTGAGTGCGGGCGTCGTAATAGACGAGGAATCCGCCGCCGCCGAGCCCCGAATGGCCCGGCTCGACCACGCCCAGCGCCGCCATCATCGCCACCGCCGCATCCGCCGCCGTGCCGCCCTTGCGCAGGATCTCCACCCCGGCCTTGGCCGCGCGCGGATCAGCGGCTGACACCAGCGCCTGGGCGGACAGCCGACCGGGCAGCAGCGCAAGCGCCAGCAGCGGCAGTGCGATCAACCTTTTCATGCCGACACCCTAATGGCTGGCGGTTGGCAGGCAAGCCGTAACGTCAGCCCGCCCCGACGGCGGCTGCCACCGTCGCCCATCCGTCACGCGTCAGCAGATTGGCCAGCCCTTGGTTGATCCGCCGCGCCAGACCCGGTCCCTGATACACCATGGCCGAATAAAGCTGGACGAGCGACGCGCCGGCGCGAAGCCGGGCATAGGCCTCCTCGGCGCTGTCGATGCCGCCCACCGCGATCAGCGGCAGCCTGCCCCCCGTCGCGGCGCGGAAATCGGCCAGACGCTGTCGGGCCAGCGCGGCGAGCGGTGCGCCCGACAAGCCGCCCGCTTCATCGCGATGCGGTGAGGCAAGCGGCGGGCGGCTGATCGTGGTATTGCCGATGATGAGCGCGGCGACCCCGGCCTCAATCGCGGCGGCGGCGATATCGTCGATGGCGGCGGCGTTAAGATCGGGCGCGACTTTCAGGAACAGCGGCGTCGTGCCGCGCGCCGCCATCGCC
>JBOFDB010000400.1:0-8152 GCA_051646545.1 Sphingomonas sp. | reverse complement strand
TTGATCTTGATGGTGGTCATGTGCCCCTTTCCGTTCGTCCCGAGCGAAGTCGAGGGACGGGATATCTCGCAGAGACCGGGATGACGTGTCTCGACTTCGCTCGACACGAACGGCTTTAGATTATTCGGGGCCCCTCTCGCCGATCACATCGCGCGCTTCAAGGCCCAGCTGACATTGGTGCCGCCCGCCGGCGTTTCGCCCGATACGACGAGCTGCAGCGTGGAAGGCGCGCGGCCATCGGCATCGATCCACAGGCTTTCCTCCACCGTCAACGCACCCCCCCGGCAGCGGAATTGCCATAAGGTGCCCGATGGCAGGCGCAGCAGCGCGGCCTGGCCATCGGCGGTGGGGGAGACCTGCACGCCGGGCGCGAGGTGGAAACGCACCGCAAAGCTGGTCTCGCCCGTCTTGCGCCGCTTGCCCGCGGGCAGCAGCATGTCTTCGCCGCGCAAGTCCCGCCCGTCGCTGGAAAGGATCAGCTGGCGGCGATGGACGAAGCCAAAGCGTTTGGCATAGCCGTCATGGCTGGCCTCTATCCGGCTCGACGCTTCGCTTTCTTGGCGGTTGAGCTCGACCTCGGCGACGCCCTTGCCCAACATGCCATCGGCATGGATCGCGGTTGAATTGCTGTCGGCGAGCACCAGCGTGGAATGCGCCGCCGTCGTGCGCAGCCCTTCCGCCAGGGCGGCCGGCACGTTGATCGACAGCGTCCGCGCGCCGCCGCAATTGACGATCAGCCGCTGCGCCCCTTCCGACATTTCAAAGGCCAGCGTCGATCCGCATCCGCCTTCAACCAGCCGCGCCACCGGCGGCGGTGCGGCATCGACGATGATCACGGTTTGCCCCGCCGCCAGGCGTTGATAGCCCCAGTCGCGCGCCTGTTTGAGGGGGCGGGTGCGCACGCCGGTGGCGGCGATGATCGTATCGACATCCTCGCCGCGCATCGGCCCACCGCCCTGCCAGCTCGACAGGCCATGGTCGCCATGGCAGATGCCCAGCAGCGGCGGCACCATGCGGGCAATGGTGTTGGCCAGAAACTCAGGTGCCTCCAGCCGACGAATGTCATAGGCTTCGCGCAGCATCGTCAACAGCATCAGCGCGTCGATCTGGGCAAGCGGCGCGCGCGCGACGATGCCGCCATCGCCAAACACCGACGCCTGCACCGCCTTGGCCAGCCCCGCCTCGCCCAGCCGCCGCCGCGGTTCGCCCGCCGGGATCAACAGGCCTGCGGTAATAACGCCCGCCCAGGCCGCCAGCCGCCCCGCGCCGGGCGCGGCCTTTTCCGCCGTGCCATCCAGATGCCGCGCGCCGCGCGCCAGCGTGTTCAGCACTTTTGAGCGATAGACGAGGTCGGTCGACGACAGGATCAGGGGGGCATGCATGGTCCAGAACTGGATCCGCCGCCCCCATAAATCGGGCCTCCAGGCGGGTTCGCTCACCATATCGGCATGGGCATCGAGCCAGCGGCGCATCACGGCTTCGGCGATGGGGGCGGCCTGCTGGCGCGTCGCCACCGTCGACAAGTCGCGGAGCCAGGCAAAGCTGTGGAGATAATCGCCAAAGCGCCGCGTCCAATCGGGCTTGGCAAAGCTCAGCCCCTTGATCTCGCGCGCCTCGCCGGCAAACAGCAAGCGGCCATCAAGCAACGCGCGGCCCCGCGCCACATCACCGGCGAACGGATCGTCGGGGACCGCGATCAGCTTCAACGGATGCCGCCCTTTCAACCTGATACCGTGAATCGGGGTGCGCCAGGTCAGCCGATAAAGCCGTTCCGAAATCCGTTCCGCAAGGGACAATCCTTTGTCGCCGCCCACGCGGATCAATCGCTTGCCGGGCTCGATGCCATCGGCCTCAATTTCTATCGGGCGTTCCTCCACGTCGATCATGCGCCCCTCAACGCGGCAATATTGGCGGCATAGGCTGGGGCGCCGCCGCGAAACACGGCGGTGCCGGCGACCAGCGCATCGGCGCCCGCCTCGATGCACGCCCGCGCGCTCGCTGCATCCACCCCGCCATCGACTTCAAGGTCGATCGGCTTGCCAAGCTTGTCGATCATCGTGCGAATGGCCGCGATTTTGCGCAATTGCGAGGCGATGAAGCTTTGTCCGCCAAAGCCGGGATTGACGCTCATCACCAGCACAAGGTCGACCTCCTCCAGCACATAATCGAGCATCTTGGCGGGAGTCGCAGGGTTAAGGACGACGCCGGCGCGCTTGCCCAGCGCCTTGATCCGCTGAAGCGAACGATGGAGATGCGGCCCCGCTTCGGGATGGACGGTGATGGTATCGGCGCCCGCCTCGGCAAATGCCTCCAGATAGACGTCAACCGGCGAGATCATCAGGTGAACGTCGAACGGCTTGGCGCTGTGCGGGCGCAGCGCCTTCACCACCGCCGGGCCGATGGTGATGTTGGGGACGAAATGGCCGTCCATCACGTCGATATGGATCCAGTCGGCGCCCGCGGCGTCGATCGCGCGGATTTCTTCCCCCAGCCGCGCGAAATCCGCGCTCAGGATAGAGGGGGCAATGCGCACCGGTCGGGGGGTGGTTGACATGGCAAGGCAATAGCATTGTTGACGTCGCTCGCAAGCGAGGCATCAGCCGATGCGAATCATCCGTGCGATGAAAAAGCCGTCCCAGCCGCCCTTTTCCTCAATCTGTTGTGGAAAAGTCCGCAGCCAGCCCTGGGGCGCGGCTTCTATGCCAATGGGAAGTTCGCCTGCCGCCACGGGGCGCAAGGCGAATTCCGGGTGCGCGGCAAGGAAGCGATCGATCTGCGCCTCGCCTTCCTCGCGCTCGAGCGAGCAGGTCGCATAGACCAGCGTTCCGCCGGCTTTCACCCACCCCGCCGCCCGGTCGAGCAGCCTTGCCTGCAGGGCCGCCATCTCGTCGATCAACGCCGCATGCGCGCGATAGAGCACATCGGGATGGCGGCGGAAAATGCCGGTGGCGCTGCAGGGCGCATCGATCAGCACGGCGTCGGCGGGCGCCACCGGTTGCCAGGCCAGCGCATCTGCGGTGACGATATCCGCTGCCAGGCCGGTGCGCGCGAGATTGTCTGAAAGTCGCGCAAGACGACTTTGCGCAATGTCGACGGCGGTGACGCGCCACCCCGCCGCCGCCAGCTGCATCGTCTTGCCCCCCGGCGCGGCGCAGATGTCGAGCACATGGCCCGCGCCCGGACCGATCAGCGTGGCGGGCAGCGAGGCGGCCAGATCCTGCACCCACCAGTCGCCTTCGCCAAAGCCTTCAATATCGGGCACCGCGGCGTGATCGGCCAGGCGAAGGCGGCCGGGCATCAGGCTGACGCCATGCAGCCGCTCGGCAAGCGCGGCGGTGTCGCCGGGGTTGGCGAGCGTCAGGTCGAGCGGCGGCGGCGCGGCGAGCGCGCGGCGGGCACCCGCCACCATCGCCTCACCCCACGCCGCTTGCCAACGTGCCGCAACGGCGGCGGGCAGCATCGGCAGGGGCGGCAAGGCAACCCCGCGCCGCGACAGCGTGCCGAACACGCCATGCACCAGCTTGCGCGGCCCGCCATCCACCAGCGGCAGCACCGTCGAGATCGCGGCATGCGGCGGCGTTTTCAGGACCAGGGCCTGCGCCAGCGCGAGGCGGAGCGCCATCCGCGCCTTGGCATCGTGGGGCAGCGGGCGCGCCGTAGCGCTGTCGATCAGGGCGTCGAGATCGACCAGCCAGCGCAGCGTGGCCGCCGCCAGCGCGTGGACCAGCCCGCGATCATCGGCACGGTCAATGCCTCGCGTCGCCGGCGCCAGCGCGACTTCCAGCGCCTCGCCGCGCCGCAAGACAGCATCAAGGACGCGCAGGCTGGCGCGGCGCGCGGCGACGCCGGGCGGATCGGGAGCGGAGGTTTTACGATCAGGCACTTGCGCCTGCTCTCATCACAAACCAGATCGGGGTCAACAACAACCGGAGCCAGCCATGGGACAGCGCCCCAGCCATGTGAAGCCGCCCGCGCACCTTGCCAAGAGTCCGCCTGTGCCAACGCCGCAGCCCGCGCCTGAAAAGCCCGTCGAGGATCCCCTCGGGCTCAGCCCCACACGCTATGGCGACTGGGCGTTGAAGGGGATTGCGGTCGATTTCTAACGCCCCTCGGTCGTCAGCGGCCGTGCGAGCAGCGCCGCCATGACGCCAGCCAGGGGTTCCCCGGCCAGCAGCGCGCAGACCGCATCGACCACGGGCATCTCGACCTGCGCCGCTCGGGCGGCGGCGTGCAGCACCGGCGCCGTAAAGGCGCCTTCCGCCACGGTGCGTTGTCCGGCGAGCAGTTCGGCCGCTGTCTTGCCTTCGCCCAGCCCGATGCCCAGCGCGTAATTGCGCGAGGCGGGGGAGGAGCAGGTCAGCACCAGATCGCCCAGCCCCGACAGCCCCGCCAGTGTTTCCGCCCGCGCCCCGCGCGCCAGCCCAAACCGTGTCATCTCGGCAAAGCCCCGCGCGATCAAGGCAGCGCGCGCATTCTGGCCAAGCCGGGCGCCGTCCACCACGCCGCACGCAATGGCGAGCACATTTTTCACCGCCCCGCCAATCTCCGCGCCGACAACATCGTCACTGGCATAGAGCCGGAATGACGGCCGGGCGAGCCGCGCGATCAGGGCGTCGCGCACCGTGGCGTCGGCACAGGCCAGCGTCACAGCGGTGGGCAGTCCGCTTGCCACTTCCCCGGCAAAGGTGGGGCCCGACAACACCGCGATGGGCGCGTGGCGATGCAGCGTCGCCGCCACGTCGCTGACCAGCAGGCCGCTGCCCGCCTCGATCCCCTTGGCGCACAACACCAAAGGCCGTGTGCCCACCGGCGCTTCGGCCAGTACGGCGCGCACGTGCTGCGCAGGCGTCACCACCAGCAGCGCCGCTGCCTCGGCAAGGTCACCCAGCTGACCCGTCGCGCGGATCAGCGGCGACAGGGGGATGTCGGGCAGGAAAAGCGGATTGTGGCGATGGGCATTGATCGCGGTGACCACCTCGGGCTCGCGCGCCCAGAGCAGCACTTCCTCCCCCTCCGCTGCGGCGATCTGGGCAAGCGCGGTTCCCCAGGCGCCGCCGCCGATGACGCCGATCCTCATGCCTTCACGCCCGCGCCGCGCACGGCCGCTGCCATGGGATCGAGCGGCCAGCGGGGCCGCGCCGGGACGTCGAGCGGGTCGGTCAGCCCTGCGGCGAAGCGTTCGGCGCCTGCCCAGGCGATCATCGCTGCATTATCGGTGCACAGCCAGAGCGGCGGCGCCACAAAGCGCTTGTCATGCGCGCTCGCCAGCACGGTCAGCGCGCCGCGCACGGCCTGATTGGCGGCGACGCCGCCCGCCACCACCAGCGCAGTCGCTTCCGGCACCGCCGCCAGCGCGATCCGGGTGCGATCGACCAGACAATCGACCACCGCTTGCTGGAACGAGGCGGCAATATCCGCGACCGCATAGTGGCCAACGACACGCGCCACCGCGCTTTTCAATCCCGCAAAGGAAAAATGCGGTTCGCCCGACCCCACCAGCGGGCGGGGCAGCGGCACGGCATGGGGATCACCCGAAAGCGCCGCCTGCTCCACCGCCGGTCCGCCAGGAAAGCCAAGGCCGAGCAGTTTTGCCACCTTGTCGAACGCTTCCCCCGCTGCGTCATCGATCGTCGTCGCCAGCCGACGATAATGCCCCGCGCCCGCCACCATCAACAATTGGCAATGCCCGCCCGAGACGAGCAGCAGCAAATAGGGAAAGCCCAGATCGGGGTCGGCAAGCCGGGGGCTCAGCGCATGGCCTTCAAGGTGATTGACCGCGATCAGCGGCTTGCCCGCGGCATGCGCCAATGCCTTGCCCGTCACCAGCCCGACCATCACCCCGCCAATCAGCCCCGGTCCCGCTGTCGCTGCAATCGCGTCGACCTCGGCCAGGCTTACCCCTGCCTCGGCCAGCGCGGCCGCGACCAGCGGGCTCAACACCTCGACATGCGCGCGCGCGGCGATTTCGGGGACGACGCCGCCATAGGGGCGATGCGCCGCCTCCTGGCCCGCCAGCCGGTGCGCCAGCACCGCCCGGTCGCTCGTCACCAGCGCTGCCGCCGTTTCGTCGCAGCTCGATTCCAGGCCCAGGATCAGCGCCATGGCTTGCTCTCTAGCGGCCAACGGCGCTAGCACAAGCCATGCGAACCCCACTCCGCCTCGGCACGCGAGGCTCGCCGCTTGCCTTGACCCAGGCCAATATGGTCCGCGCCGCCCTGATGCGCGCGCATGGCCTGGCCGAAGACGCGATCGCCATCGTCACCGTCAAGACCACCGGCGATGTCGTGCAGGACCGCGCGCTCGCCGATATTGGTGGCAAGGCCCTGTGGACCAAGGAGCTTGATCGCGCGCTGCTGGAAGGCGACATCGATTTCGCGGTGCATTCGATGAAGGATGTCGAAACGATCCGCCCGGCGGCCATTACCATCGCTGCCATGCTGCCGCGCGCCGATGTGCGCGATCGGCTGATCGGCGCCGACAGCATCGCCGGGCTGCGCCAGGGTGCGCGGGTGGGGACGAGTTCGCCGCGTCGCGCTGCCCAGCTCAAACGGCTGCGGCCCGATCTGGCCATCACGCTGCTGCGCGGCAATGTCGATACCCGGCTCGGCAAGGTCGCCGCTGGTGAGATTGACGCGACCCTGCTGGCGGCGGCGGGGCTTGACCGGCTGGGGCGCGGCGATGTCGGGGTGGCGGTGCCGATTGACGTCATGCCGCCCGCACCGGCGCAAGGCGCCGTCGGGATTGAGGCGCGCGCGGATGATGCGGCGGTGCTTGGCCTGCTTGCCGCGATCGACGATGCCGCCACCCATCGCTGCGTGCGGGCGGAGCGCGCGCTGCTTGCCGCGCTCAACGCCGATTGCCATTCGCCGGTAGCGGCGCTGGCGACAATCGATGACGGCGGGCTCCAGTTGCGGGCGGTTCTTTATGCGGCGGATGGTACGGCGTCGGTTGAGCGCGCTATCTGCTCGACCGGTGATGATGCCGCGGCCGCGCAAGCGCTGTCAGCGGCGTTGCTGGTCGACGCGCCGGCTGGCATTGCGGCGCTGTTCGGCGGCTGAGGCGGCGCGCTTGACCCGCCCGCTCGCCGTGCTGCGGCCCGAGCCGGGCAATGACGCAACGGCGCGGCGGATCGAGGCGCTGGGGCTCGCCGCGCACCGCTTGCCGCTGTTCGCCACCGTCCCGCTCGCCTGGACGCCGCCTGATCCTGCCGGGTTTGACGCGCTGGTGCTGACCAGCGCGACGACCGTGCGACAGGCGGGCGCGGGGCTGGAGGCGTATGCGCGCCTTCCCGTCTATGCTGTCGGCGCCGCAACAGCGGCGGCAGCCCGCACCAGGGGATTTCAGGTCATTGCCACGGGTGCGGACGATGCCGACGCGCTGATCGAACAGGCCCGCCGCCATGGCGTCACCCGCGCGCTTCACCTTGGCGGGCGCGACGTTGCTCAGGCGCAAGATAATGGCGTCATCGCGCGCCACATCGCGGTTTATGCCAGCGATCCGCTGCCCATCGATGCCGCCGCGCTTCAGGCCTTGTCGGGCGCCGTCGCGCTCGTGCATTCGCCACGGGCAGGCGCGCGGCTGGCGGGGTTAATCGATGCGGCAGGCTTGCCGCGCGCGGCCCTGCGTCTCGCCGCGATCAGCCACCGGGCCGCTGCTGCTGCGGGCCAGGGCTGGGCGGCCATCGCCATTGCCGATCAGCCGAGCGACGCCGCGCTGATCGCGGCGGCGCACAGTCTCGCCGATTGACCGCGTCGCGCTGCCAGCGGATAAGAGCGCGATGGCCAGCGATCCGACGACTTATCCCCTGCCGCGCCTTAACGGATCGCGCGGGGTCATTCTGTTCAGCCTGCTTGCCTTTGCCACCGGGATTTTGGTGACGCTGGCGCTGGTCCGTTATTATGCCGGCTGGGCGACGGGCGCGCCGACGGCGGCCGCGCGCAGCGTGGCGGATGGTATCGGCATGTTCCAGCCGCCGCCCGAAGCCGATGCCATTCCGCGCACGCCCGATGCCGCCGCATTGGATGCGCGGATCGCCGTGCTGTCGGCCCGCCTTGCCGCGATCGAGGCGCGCGAGGCGATGATCGATCAGGATACGCGCACCGCCGCTGGCAATGCCGGACGGGCCGAAGGGCTGCTCGTCGCCTTTGCTGCC
>JBOFDB010000520.1:0-1664 GCA_051646545.1 Sphingomonas sp. | reverse complement strand
TGATAGGGGGCGGGGAACGCGTCGGTGGGACAGGCGGTCTGACACGCCGTGCACGACCCGCAGCTATCTCTGCCAGCGACATCGGCAGGCAGCGCCAGCGTGGTGTAAATCGCCCCCAGAAACAGCCAGCTGCCATGATCCCGGCTGACCAGATTGCTGTGCTTGCCCTGCCAGCCCAGCCCGGCGGCCTCGGCCAGCGGTTTTTCCATCACCGGCGCGGTATCGACAAACACCTTCAAATCGGTGCCTGGGGCTGCCTCCACCAGCCAGCGCGCCAGCGCCTTCAGCGCCTTTTTCACCACATCATGATAATCCGCCCCTTGCGCATAGACCGAGATCACGCCGCGATCCCTGGCCTCCGCCAGCGCCAGCGGGTCGTGCCCGGGCGCATAGCTCATGCCGAGCGCGATCACGCTCTGCACCTCCGGCCACAGCCCCCGGGGGCTGGCGCGCTGCGCCGCCCGTTCCTCCATCCAGATCATGTCGCCATGGCGGCCCTCGGCCAGCCACTGCCGCAGCCGTTCCGCCGACTTCGGCGCCGCATCAGCAGGGGCGATTCCGCACGCGACAAAGCCCAGCCGCGCGGCTTGTGCCTTCAATCGTTGGGCGAGATCGCCAACCTCGGTCATGCTTGCTTTACCACTGTGCGCTTATCGGCCATCCACGCCGCATAAACTGCCACGCGGGCGACGACCAGCGGGCGCATGCAAGGACCGGATTTTGAGCGACAGCGTGTTGATTGCTGACAATATCGGCAAATATTTCGGCAGATATCGCGCGGTCGGCGGCGTCAGCCTGAGCGTCGAACGCGGCGCGATCTACGGCGTGCTCGGCCCCAATGGCGCCGGCAAGACGACAACCTTGCGCATGCTGCTCGGCATCCTTGATCCCGATGAGGGCAGCCGCAGCCTGCTCGGCGCGCCGCACCCGCGCGATGTCGCCACCCGCGTCGGCTATCTGCCGGAGGAGCGCGGCCTTTATCCCGGCATGGTCGCGCGCGACGCCATTGCCTTCATGGGCGCGCTGCGCGGCCTGCCGCTGGCAACCGGCCGTGCCCGCGCCGACGAGCGGCTGGAGAGCCTCGCGCTCGCCCACGCCGCCCCGCAGAAAATCCGCAAGCTCTCCAAGGGCATGGCGCAGATGGTCCAGCTGGTCGGCGCGCTGATCCATGACCCCGAATTGATCGTGCTCGATGAACCCTTTTCCGGCCTCGACCCCGTCAATCAGGAACGGCTGGAGGCAATGATCCTGGCCAAACGTGAGGCGGGCGCAACCATCATCCTCTCCACCCATGTCATGGCGCATGCTCAGCGGCTGTGCGACCGCGTCTGCGTCATCGCTGGCGGGGCCATGCGGTTCGAGGGCACCGTCGATGCCGCGCGCGGCCGGTTGCCGATGATCGTCCGTTATCGCCCACGCGACCCGGCGGATGACGCCGCCATGCGCGCCGAACTGCCCACCGGCGCGACCCGTCATGGCGACGAATGGCGTTTCGCGGTCGCCGATGATGCGGTTGAACCGATGCTCGCGAAGCTGGTCGCCGCGCATCATGGCGTCGAAGGCCTGTCGATTGAACGCCCCGGCCTGCATGAGGCGTTCGTTGACATTGTGGGGAGCAGCGTGGACGAGCGCCAGAAGGCGGAGGCCCGGCCATGAACCGCCTC
>JBOFDB010000087.1:0-1429 GCA_051646545.1 Sphingomonas sp. | reverse complement strand
TTGCAGCCCCACGGGGAACCCCGCCATCAGGAACATCAGCATCCAGGGCATGATTTTGAACACCTGTTGCTGCGCCTCGTCCATCGGCTGTGGATTGAGCTTGAACTGGAAATACATCGACACGCCAAGCAGGATCGGCACCACGCCGATCGCGATCGTGGCCGGCGGGTGGAATGGCAGCAGCCCGAACAGGTTGAGCGGGGTCAGCGGATCGGGCGCCGCCAAGTCCCTGATCCAGAGAATGAACGGCTGGTGGCGCATGTCGATCGACAGGAGCAGCACCTTATAAAGGCCGAAAAGAATCGGGATTTGCAGGAAAGTGGGCAGGCAGCCGGCGAGCGGGTTGACCCCTTCCGTCCGGTAAAGCTGCATGATTTCCTGTTGCGCGCGCGCCTTGTCGTCCTTGTGGCGTTCCTGCAGCGCTTTCATCTTGGGCTGGACGGCCCGCATTTTGGCCATCGATGCGAACTGGCGCTGGGCGATCGGAAACAACATGCCCCGGATGGTAAAGGTCAACAGGATGATGGCGACGCCGAAATTGCCGATCAGGCGGAACAGGAAATCGAGATAATAGAAAATCGGCTTTTCGATGATGCGGAACCAGCCCCAGTCGATCGCCTTGTCGAGATTGGCGATACCCAGTGCATTTTCATATTGGTCGATCAGGCGCACTTCCTTGGCGCCGGCGAAGAAGCGGCTGGTCTGGCTGGCTTCGCGGCCGGGCGCGAGCGTGACAGGCTGGCTTGCGAAATCGGCTTGATAAACATCGCCCGCCGCGCCGCGGAAACCCGAATGGACTTGCGCTTTCTGGTCGGGGATCAGTGCTGCCAGCCAATAATGATCGGCAAAGCCCAGCCAGCCGCCGCGCGCATCGAAGTAATTCTCGCCCGCCTTGGCGGTGGTGCCAAAGCTGCGCGCGAAAAAGCTGGGATCCTTGCCCGCCAGATTGGGATAGCCAATGTCGTAATTGGCGCCGTTGCCAAACACGCCGACCGGGCCGACATGGTTGGTCCAGGTATCAAGCTCCTTGGGCAGGCCCGTGCGTGAGACAAGGCCATAGGGCCGCGCGACGATGGGCCTCGCGCCCGAATTGCCGATGCTCTGGTCGACGGTGAACATATAATTCTGGTCAACCGTGATCCTGATCGCAAAGCGGACACCTTCTGGGCTGGTCCAGCGCAGCGTCACCGGATGGTCGGGCGTCAGCACCGGCGTATCGGCGGTCCACACGCTGTTCTTGTCGGGCGCGGTGGCGCCGGTAACGGTCCAGCCAAAGGTGCCGAAATAGGCGTGGTCGGTGCCCGATGGCGACAATAGCCGCACGGGCGGCGAATTTTTGTCGACCGTCTCGCGATGGCGCAGCAGCACCAGATCGTCGAGCCGCGCACCCTTCAGATTGATCGACCCCTGAATGGCGGGGGTGCGGACG
>JBOFDB010000106.1:0-1686 GCA_051646545.1 Sphingomonas sp. | reverse complement strand
AGGAAATGCAGTCCGACGATTATCTGGCGCGCGGCCACGGCGTGGCGTGACGCGCGACCAAGGCAGGCCCGGTCAGTCGGCGATCAACCGGTTCCGCCCCGCTTCCTTGGCGCGATAAAGCAGGGCATCGGCGCGTTCGAACACCGTGTCGAGCGCTTCGCCCGCCAGTGCTGCCGTCAAACCGGCGGAAAAGGTCACTTCGCCCAGCGGCTCGTCGCTTTCGCGCAGGCGATAGCGCTTGGCGGCCACCAATGCGCGCGCGGCTTCCAGCGTCACCCGCGCGTCGCTGATCGGCTTTTCGGCGAACAGCATGACGAATTCCTCACCGCCATAGCGCGCCACTAGGTGATCGCAGCACTGCGTTGCCAGCACCTCGCCGATCGCTTTCAGCACCCGATCGCCAACGGCATGGCCGAAATTATCATTGACCAGCTTAAACTTGTCGATGTCGCAGACCGCCAGGCACTGCGCCTTGCCCGCCGCCAGATTGGCGGCATAGGCTTCCTCAAACGCGCGGCGATTAGCGAGGCCCGTCAGGGGGTCGCGGCGGGCATTGTCCCGCGCCTCGTCGAGCTTGGCACGCAGCTCGGCGGCCTCGCGAGTCGCCGCTTCCAGGCGCGTTTCGGCGCTGCGCACGCGGGCGGCCATGGCCGTGGTGATGCGCGCCACTTCCGCACCGGCGGGCCCGGCTGTGCCCAGCGCCTCGGCGCTGGCGGCAAGGTCACGACCAAAGCCGCTTGCCTCCGCCCGCACCGTGCGCACCAGATCCTGAAAGCCATCAACCTGCATCTGGGTGCGCGCGACGAGCAGGTCGTGGAGTTCGCGGCTGCGCGCTTCCGGCTCGGGCATCGCCACTTCGCCGCCCAGCGCGACGATATCCTTGCGCGTCAGCCGCACGCCGCCATCGGTCAGCGATCGCACGGCCTGGGCCAGGGGCCCATCGGGATTGCTGATTACGCGATAGGCGAATTCATAATGCGTCGGCTCCGGCCCCAGCCGGTGCATATCCAGAAACTTGCCGATGCGCGCGAACAGCGACGCGCCCGTCGCTGCCGACTCGTCGGTCTTCGTCATAACCCTGACCATCCCGCCCCACCTGAAGCCGTTTTCCGGCCTTGCTCCCGGCCCGCACATGCGGCGGACGGGCAGACGGTGTCCAGTCCCTTCATAGGGTGCAATGGTGCCGAATCGTCCCTAAAATCTGGTTAGGCGTGCTTGGCATGCGCCTTGGCATAAGCCCGCACCGCTTCCAGCGTGTTCTGGACGTGCGGCTCTGCGGCGGGATCGGTCAGCGAGAAAATGATCGAGCCATTGGGCGCGATGACATAGCTGGTACGGTTGGTGATGGTGTTGGGCTTGCCGTCTGCGCCCTTATAGGTGAGCGCGACGTCATAATCGCTGATCACGCGCGGCCCCGCGCTCGCCACCGGAAATTTGCTGGCGCAATCCTTGGTCGAAAAATCGGCGAGCTTGTCGACCGGGTCGGCCGACATGCCGATGACGCTCGCGCCGGCGGCCTTGAACTCACCGATCGATTCGGCAAAAGCGCGTGCTTCGGCGCTGCATCCCGGGGTGAAAGCGGCGGGGAAGAAGTAAAGCACCACCGGCCCCTTTTTCAGCTGCTCTTTCAGGTTGAGCGTGAAGACCTTGCCCGCCAGCGCGCCGCGCGTGGTGAAATCGGCCGCC
>JBOFDB010000131.1:0-6630 GCA_051646545.1 Sphingomonas sp. | reverse complement strand
ACGGAATAGGTTGATCGGGCAGCGGCGATACCCAGGTCCGCCGCCAGCGTCGCTGCCGGTGTGGCGCACCGGCCAAAGGGCTGCGGCGCACCGGGAATCGAGTCCGCCATGGTCCGGATCACCACCACCCGGTCGATCGACGCAGCCAGCGTCTCAGCCGCGCCGCTATCCACCAGCGCCCGCTGCCCGGCGATCGCGCGCAGACGCGCCGGATCGGGCGCGATTGCCGCGTCCGCGCCATCCCAATGGTCAACCACTTGCCCGACGCCCACGAGCACGGGCGTGTTGGGATTGAGCGCGCTCATGCCGCTGCCGCCGCTAGCACCGCATCGACCCAGGCAGGGACGAGCGTGCCTGCCGGCCCCATTCGGCTTTCGTCAAACCAATGGCTGCCCGCCGAGGGTTCCAGGTTGAGTTCGATCGTACGGGCGCCGTGCCAGCGCGCGGTCTGCACAAAACCGGCCGCGGGATAGACCGCCCCCGACGTGCCGACCGAGACGAAAAGGTCGGCGCGGGACAGCGCCGTCTCGATCCGCTCCATCTGATAGGGCATTTCGCCAAAAAACACGATGTCGGGGCGCAGCGCGGGAGAATCGCAGGCCGGGCACACCGTCGTCGGCGGCAGCGCATCGTGCCATGGCTGCCGCACCCCGCACACGGCGCACAGTGCCGAGGTCAGCTCGCCATGCATGTGGAGCAGCCGCTTGGCGCCCGCGCGCTCATGCAAATCATCGACATTCTGGGTGACGATCAGCAGCTCGCCCAGCCATGCGGCATCAAGCCGGGCGAGCGCGTCATGCGCCGCATTAGGGGAAACCGTCGCCAGCGCAGCGCGCCGCAAATCGTAAAAGCGGTGAACCAATGCCGGATCGCGCGCCAACGCTTCGGGCGTGCAGACATCCTCGACACGGTGGCCTTCCCACAATCCACCCGGGCCGCGAAACGTGGCAATGCCGCTTTCCGCGGAGATGCCCGCACCGGTGAGCACGACGATTGACGCCTGTTCCATCACCCCCGGCGTAGCGCGCACGCGCCCGGCGATAAAGCGAATAGCGCGGGGAACTCAGTGACCGCCGCGGACAGCGCCCGTTGCCGCGGTGGTGCGCCGCATCCCCCAGCCAAACGCCGCAATCGCGGCATAGCATAGGGCCGGCGCGATGAAGCTTGCCGCGTGGCCATTGGCATCGGCCAGCGCGCCCACCGCCAACGGCACAAACGCGCCGCCGATGATGGCGGTGCACAACAGGCCAGACACTGCTTCCTCGCTCGCACCGGCGCGCTGCAGCGTCAGCGTGAAGATCGTCGGGAACATCACCGAATTGAACAGGCCGATGGCCAGTGCGGCATAGCCCGACGCCGGCCCGCCAACCAGAAACACAATGAGCGCGAGCGTCGCCGCGCCGGTAGCCGCGCCCGCCAGCACGCGCCCCGCCGATACGCGCAGCAGCAGGCCCGATCCCACAAAGCGGCCGATCATCGCGCCAAACCAGTAAAGGCTGACATAATAGCCCGCCTGTTCAAGCGGCACGCCCCAGATCGCGGCGTCATGAAGGAACAGCGCCATCTGGCTGCCGATCGACACCTCAGCGCCGACATACAGAAAGATCGCGGCTGCGCCCGCCAGCGCGATTGGCGAGGCCAATGCCCCCCGCAGATGCTCAATCGCCGACCCCGCCGCCATGACCTGTCCGGCAACGCTCGCCGCGATCGCCCGCCGCATAGCCCAGACAAAGACCCCCAACAGCGCAATCAGCCCCGCGATCAGCAGGAAGCTTGAGCCAATGCGCCCCAGCGCATCGGCACCGGCGGCCTTGTCCAGCCCGCGAAGCAGCAGTCGCGCGCCAACCAGCGGCCCGAGCACCGTTCCTGCCGAGTTGAACGCCTGCGCCAGGACCAGCCGGAAGTGGCTGCGTTCGGGGCTGCCCAAAGCGGCGGCAAGCGGATTGGCCGCAACCTGCAGCAGCGTGACGCCGCTCGCAATCAGGAACAGCCCGGCCAGCACGCCCTCATACGCGCCGGCATTGCCACCGGCCAGAATGACCAGGCAGCCTGCCACCATCACACCCAGGCCGATCAGCACTGCCCGCACGGCCCCCACCCGCGCGATCAGCGACGCAGCAGGGATCGAGACCAGGCCATAAGCGATGAAAAACGCAAAGGTCGACAGCTGCGCCTCGACATTTGAAAGCTGAAAAATCGATTTCACCGCCGCCACCAGCGGATCGATCAACGAGGTGATGAAGCCCCAAGCGAAGAATAACGTCGTCACGCCGGCAAAGGCGCGACCGGCAGAGGCGGTGGGAGCAGCAGTCGACATAGCGCCTCTTACGTCACATCGGGCGCCAGGGCCAGAAAGGAAGACAGCATCGCCCCGCCGCCGTCTCTCTTTGCATGGGTGGGAGGATGGTGCCGCTTGCGTGACTCGAACACGCGACCCTCGCATTACGAATGCGATGCTCTACCGGCTGAGCTAAAGCGGCGCATGGCGGGGCGCAACGCTCCGTCATCCGGGGCGCGCGGATAACAGCGAACGACTGCGCTGGCAAGCGCCGAACCAGGCGGCGCGGCTTTACCGTCTGTTTACTGTAATCGGGCACAAGCATGCCCGATGATGCCGATGCAAATCGGCCGAAAGGGCGGGCAATGGACAGACTGGGCAGCCTGTCGGACGGCTGGGGCGAGATCGACGAGGATGGCGAGGCGGACATGGCGGATTTGAGCGTCGACGACAATCAGACGATCGACATCGGCACCGACGAGCGCCGTATGCAGGTGCGCGCCTATAATTACTGGGTATCGTTGCTCGATGGCCGCGCCTATCCCGCCATTGCCGATCTAAACCCCGAAAATATCGCTGATTTTGGCCCGCACAGTGTGCTGCTCGATTTTACCGACGGCATCGAAGACCCCTCAATCCGCTATCTCGGCAGCGTGCTACGCGAAGAATGTGGCATGGTTGGCGAGGATGTCCGGATCAGCCAGGTTCCGGGGCGATCGCTGCTGTCGCGCCTTACCGACCATTATCTGCAGATCATCGCCAACCGCGCGCCCATCGGTTTCGAGGCCGAATTTACCGGCACGCGCGGCCATAACACATTGTATCGCGGCATTTTGATGCCGTTTTCGTCAGATGGCGAACAGATCGATTTTATTTACGGCGTCATCAACTGGAAGGAACTGGTCGACGCAGCGACCCAGGCGATGCTGGAAGCGCAAGTCGCCGAGGCGGTGAAGGCCGCGCCATCGCGCGCCGCGCCGGCGGCGATATGGGCTGATGGACCCAGCGCCAGCTTCGACGAACCTGAAACGCCCGCTGAGCGATCAGTCGACGCTGACATGATCGACTTTGGCGACATGAGCGGCGTGCTGGCCGATCAGCTGATGCTGGCGCAGCAAAGCGCTGCGGCCTGCCGCGCTGCCGATGTGCGCAGCCGCGCCGCGCTGTATCGGGCGCTGGGCCGGGCCTATGACTTTGCGATTGCCGCCGCTGCCGATGCCGATGGCTATGCCGCGCTGCTTGAGCGCGCTGGCCTGAAGGCGCAGGAACGCGCGCCGATGACCCCCATCGTCAAGCTGGTGTTCGGCACCGATTACGACAAAACCCGCGTCACCGAATTTGCCACCGTGCTTGATCAAGCGCGGCGCGATGCGGTGGCGCCGGGGATGCTGACCGATTATCTCGACGCGATGCCGGGCGGGATTAAGGGCGTTGTTGCCGCAGCGCGCGCCGCACGCCGCGTTGCCGAGCGCGCCCAGCCGTTCGATCGCGTTCGCGCCGAATTGTTCGCGCGCGCGCCGATGGCCCGCGTGGCGGTGGAAACGGGCGTCGCGGCGGGCGAATTGGTCGTCCTGCTTGGTCGCGCGAGCGCCGATGGCAGCGTCGATATCGTTGCCCATGTCGCTGACCCTGCCCTTACGGAACGCGCCGCCCGCCGCGCTGCCGCATAAGCGCTTCGCACCTGCCACAAGCCTTGCGCCCGTCACATGGCGAGCGCATAGGGCGCGGCCATGGCCAAGACGACGCTGAAATCGCTGTCGGACGCGCTTGCTGTCCGACTGGTTGAAGGGGCCCTGCCGGGCGAACTGAAAGGGTTCGGCAAGGGAGAAAGAGCGGAGGCTGCGCGGTTTGTTGCCGCTGCTGCCGGCCAGCGCCCGCCTGGCACCATCAGCCTCAGTCTCGAAACCATCTCCGCCGACGATACCGACCGGCAGATGCGGCTTGCCATCATCAATGACGACATGCCGTTTCTGGTCGATTCGATTGCGGCGGCGATTGCCGCGCATGACATTGCGATCACGCGCATTCTGCATCCTATCATACCGGTAACGCGCGACGCGGCGGGCACGCTAGCAGCGATTGGCGACGGCGCCCGCGAATCGATGATCTATATCGAGATGGAGCGCGCCGACGCCCGCACCCGCCGCACCCTAGCCAGCGAAATCGAAGCCGCGCTCGCCAATGTGCGCAGCGCCGTGGGCGACTGGGAAGCGTTGCAGCTGGCGATGGCCGCCGATGCCGCCTGGCTGCGCGGCAGCGGCCGGGATCCCGACGGCGAAGGTGCTGCCCTGCTCGACTGGTTTCTCGACCGCAATTTCACGCTGCTCGGCCATGAGAAATGGCGCCGTTCCGGCAAGGCCAGCGACCAGCTTGGCATTGCCCGCCATGCGCAGACCGTGCCGCTGCTGGCGGAAGCGTCGCGGGCGCTGGCGGCGGATTGGTTTGCCGCGGGCAACACCGCGCCGTTGCTCGTCAAATCCAATTTGTCTTCGCTGGTGCATCGCCGCGTGCCGCTCGACCTGATCCTGTTGCCGCTGGTTGAAGGCGGCGCGGTCGTTGGCCTGTCGGTCCATGCCGGGTTGTGGACGAGCTCGGCATTGAATGCCGCGCCCGACTCGATCCCGGTATTGCGGGCGCGATTGCGCGGGCTGGAAGAACGGTTTGACTTTGCCCCAACCAGCCACGCCAGCAAGGCGCTGACGCATGCGTTGACCGCACTGCCCCACGACCTGATGATCGGCTTCACGCCAGCCGCGCTGGAAGAATTGGCGCTGACCGCCATGTCGCTGGCTGACCGGCCGCGGCCCGAACTGGTGCTGGTGGAATCGATTTTGGGCCGCCATCTGTTCGGCTTTGTCTGGCTGCTGCGCGAAGACGTGTCGACGGCGCGCCGCATCGCCATTGGCGACATGCTGGCAGAGGCGTGCAACGGCACGTTGCTCAGCTGGTCGATCGAGCTGGAGGACGGCGTCGTCGCGCTGATCCGCTACACGCTCGATGTCCGTGGCGAAGGCCGCAAGCCCCAGACCCTGCCGCTTGCCGAGCGGATCGAGCGGATGGTGCGCGGCTGGGAGCCGGCCGTCGAGGCCGCCCTTGCCGAGCTGACCGAACCCGCCCGCGCGACCCGGCTGGCGTTGCGCCATGCCGCAAGCTTTCCCGCCGGCTATCGTGCAACCAACCCGCCCGAGGAAGCAGCGCGCGACATTATCGCGGTCGCAACGCTGGACACGGATGCCGATCGCGCGGTGCGATTGTATCGCGCTGAAAAAGGCTTGCGGCTGAAAATCTATCGCCAGGGCGGGGCGCTGGCCTTGTCCGACGCGGTGCCGGTGCTCGAAAATTTCGGCTTCCGCGTGATCGAGGAAGTGCCGACCGCGCTGGTCGACGATGACCGTCCCTATATCCATGATTTTGAGGTCGAGGCCGCACCGGGCGCGCTGAAGGGCGGCGATTTCGCGGTGCTCGAACGCGCCATTGCGGATGTGCTGCGTGGCGCTGCCGAGAATGATCAGTTCAACCAGTTGATCGTCGATCTTGGCATGGCGCCGCCATCGGTGCTGCTGTTCCGTGCCTGGTTCCGCTATTTGCGGCAAGCGGGGCTGCCCTACGGCCTCACAACGGTGGTCGATGCGCTGCGCCGCGCGCCCGCTGTGGCGACGGCGCTGATCCAGCGATTTGAGGCAGCGCATCACCCGGCGCGCAAGGGCGATGTCGAGGCGGCCAACAAGGCGATCGACAAGGGGCTGGATGACGTTTCGGCGATCGACGACGATCGCATCCTGCGCGCCATCGCCGGCGTCATCAGGGCGACACTGCGCACCAATGCTTTCGCTGCCGCCGCTGCCGAGGCGCTGGCGTTCAAGCTCGATTCGGCGCTGGTGCCCGGCTTGCCCGCGCCGCTGCCGTGGCGCGAAATCTGGGTGTATAGCCCGCGCGTTGAGGGCATCCATTTGCGCGCTGGCCCGGTCGCGCGCGGCGGCCTGCGCTGGTCTGACCGGCGCGACGATTTCCGCACCGAAATTCTGGGGCTGATGAAGGCGCAGCGCGTGAAAAACGCGGTCATCGTGCCGACCGGCGCCAAAGGCGGCTTTTACCCCAAACAGCTGCCCGCGCCGTCCAACCGCGACGCCTGGCTGGCGGAAGGTACTGAAAGCTACCGCATCTTCATCCGGTCGCTGCTCTCGGTCACCGACAATATCGTCGAGGGCAAGGTGGTTCACCCGGCGCAGGTCGTCATCCACGACGGCGACGACCCCTATTTCGTCGTCGCCGCCGACAAAGGCACCGCAACCTTCAGCGATGTCGCCAACGCGATCGCGCTGGAGCGCGGCTTCTGGCTGGGTGATGCTTTC
>JBOFDB010000441.1:0-5491 GCA_051646545.1 Sphingomonas sp. | reverse complement strand
AGTTAAGCGTCGGAAATATCACGACAGGATGACATGGCCGAAACGGTGGACGCGCTATTAACAATAAATTCGGCAAGGCTGGCTAGAGCTTGCCCGAAATGGTGCATTTGGTCCTCCGCAGGTTGATTTGGCCACTGCTGCTGGCGATTGGGACGGCGCTGTGGGGCGGCGTTGCCCATGCCGATGCCGTGATGACAGGCGAGCCGCTTACGGTCTGCGTCGCGCCGGTGCGGGCGGGCCAGAGCGTCGAGCAGTTATTTGCCGGGCACATTGCGCTTGACTGCACCGCGCATCAGCCGCGCCTTGGCCCCGGCACCTATTGGGTATTGAGCAACCGTTTCCGGATCACGGGCGAGCATGTGCTGCGCAGCGCCAGCCTGTGGCAGCTTCGCCGCACCGTTTATGCGCGCTATGCCGATGGCGTGGTGGTGCGCCAGGTCAAGGATGCCGCCGCCGCGTCGAAATCCCTGCAATTGGGCGCGATCTTCCTCGATCGCTTGCCTGCCCGGCCCGCCCCGCTCACGCAGATTGCGTGGAAGATTGAAGGATCGGCCAATTTGCGCGGCATCGTCACCGGTGCGCGGATTGCGACACTGCGCGACAGCGGCTGGGCCAATGTCGTCATGGCGGCGATTTACGCGGGCTTTGCCGGACTGGGGATCGCGCTGATCCTCCACCACCTCGCGCTATGGACGGCGATGCGCCATCGTTTCCAGCTCGCCTATTGCCTGATGGTGGTGATGTTGATGGGCTTTGCCTTCAGCTCGTCGGGCGTGATGGTGTGGCTGATGCCGTGGATCGACAATAATGATCGAATGCGGTTCAATTATGCAACGATGGGGCTGGCGGCCGCCACGGCGCTGGTTTTTGCCCGCACCTTTTTCGAAGAACGCGTCTTTTCCGGCTGGATTGACAAGGCAACGATAGCGATCGCCGTCACTGTCGTCGTCACATCGTGCCTCTATGCGGGGCTGGCGCCATGGCACATGACGCTGCTCGACCGCAGCTTTGCGCTCTCTTACATCGCGCTGATCGGCTTCGTGCCGGTTTTTCTGGTCCGTGCCTGGCTGGTGCGCAGCAATTATCTGTGGATTTTCGCGCTCGCCTGGGCCGCACCCGTGCTGTTTGCGGGATTGCGGGTCGCCAATAATCTCGACCTGCTCGGCTGGAATTTCTGGATCGACAATTCGACGCTGCTGTCGATGGCGGCAGAGGCGCTGATTTCGTCGGTGGGCATTGCCTATCGCATCCGCCTGCTGGGCCGCGAACGCGATGAGGCGCGCGCGCAGGAACTTGCCGCCCGCGCGCTCGCCGATATTGATCCCTTGACCGGGCTGCTCAACCGCCGCGCCTTTCTCCATCGCGCCATTGGCCGCCCGGGCGCGCAGACGCTGCTCATTCTCGACATTGATCATTTCAAGGCGGTCAATGAAACGATCGGGCATGATGGCGGCGATGAGGTGTTGCGGCTGGTTGCCCGCACCTTGCGCGGCGCCGCACCCGCCAATGCGCTGGTCGCCCGCATCGGCGGCGAGGAATTCGCGGTCGTCGCCCCGCCCGAAAGCGGCATTGACGGCGAAAAGCTGCTGACCCGGCTGCGGGCGCAGCGCATGCCCTATGATCTGGGCGTCACCGCGAGCATCGGCGGATGCACCGGCGCGCTGTCGAGCGAGGTTGAGTGGAAGCGGCTTTACCACCAGGCCGACCTCGCGCTGTACCAGGCGAAGGCGGAGGGGCGCGATCGCGCGCGCTATGCCCGTACGGCGCTTGCTGCCTGAACGGAATTAAGGTAAATGGCGGGGCCTTGGGAGAAGGGCTTGCCCCGATGCGGAACCGCCGTATTGCTCTATTGCTGGTCGCGCTGGCGCTGGTCGCATCGGCGTTTCGTCACCCAAGCGCGACGATTACCGTCGCCACGCAGGATGTCGGCGATCCCGCGCCGCATCGTTTCCAGGCGGCGGTTGATGTCGGGCTGATGGCGGTGTCGGTCATCATCACCTGGACGAGCAAGCACCTGAGCGACGCGCGCTGACGCCATAATCGCGCCGCTGGCATTGCGCGGCGTTGCGCGACTGCTAGTCTTGGCGGATGAGCGACCCCGAAAGCGTCTGGCGCAGCCATTATCGCCATCCCGGCCAATGGGATCGCCCATTTCCACCGCTCGCCATGGACATATTGTTCGATCAGGCGGCAGCACGCCATGGCCACGCCCCGTTGATCGATTTTCTCGGCCGCCATTACAGCTATGCCGAAACGGCGGACGGCGCCAATCGCGTCGCGGCGGGGCTGCACCGGCTGGGCTATGGCGCGGGCGACCGCATCGGGCTGTTCCTGCCCAATGTGCCGCATTATCTGGCGGCGTATTACGGCATCCTCAAACTGGGCGCGACGGCGGTAAACTTTTCGCCGCTCTACACGGTTGAGGAGCTGGCGCATCAGGTCGGCGATTCGGGCACGCGCCTGTTGTTCACGCTCTCGGCCACCGCCTTGCTGCCCACCGCGATCAAAGTCCTGGAGCAAAGCGCGCTGGAGCGGCTGGTGGTGGGGTCGGTGGCGGGGGCATTGCCGGCGGGCAAATCAATCTTCTATCGCCTGTTCAGCCGTCGCGACGTCGCGCCGCGCCCCGACGACCCGCGCATCACCGCTTTTTCCGCGCTGATCGCCAATGACGGCCGCTTTCCTGCCCCTGCCATCGATCCAGAACGTGATGTCGCGCTGATCCAATATACCGGCGGCACCACCGGCACGCCCAAGGGCGCAATGCTGACTCACCAGAACCTCTCCGCCAATGCGCGGCAGGTCGCGGCGCTCGATCCGATGCCCGACGCGCCGGACCGCATCCTGGGCGTGCTGCCGCTGTTCCATGTCTTCGCCAATACCTGTGTGCTCAACCGCACGGTGGTGACGGGCGGCTGCATCGTCATGCTGCCCCGGTTCAGCGCGGCGCAGGCATTGGGCACGATCACCCGGGCCAAGGCGACCTCGATTCCCGGCGTGCCGACCATGTATCAGGCGCTGCTCGACAATCCCGCGCTCGCCAAAACCGATTTTTCGGGCTTGCGCGTGTGTATTTCGGGCGGCGCGCCGCTGTCTGCCGAACTCAAAGCCCGGTTTGAAGGCAAGACCCATGCGACGCTGGTTGAAGGCTATGGCCTATCGGAAAGCGCCGGTGTCGTCGCCGCCAATCCCTTTGATGGCAGTGGCAAGCCCGGCACCATCGGCCAGCCCATCCCCGGCACGCGCGTCCGCCTGGTCGACAAGGAAGACCCCAGCCGCCTGGCCCCCGACGGCGAGCCCGGCGAAATCACCATCGCCGGACCCCAGGTCATGGCCGGCTATTGGCAGCGGCCCGATGCCGATGCCGATGTTTTCCTGATCGATGGCGATGGCACACGCTGGCTGCGCACCGGCGATGTCGGCCAGATCGATGACCAGGGGTACATCCGCATTGTCGATCGGCTGAAAGACATGATTGCGGTGGGCGGCTTCAAGGTCTTCCCCAGCCAGATCGAGGCGGTGCTATACAAGCATCCCGCCATCAAGGAGGCGCTCGTCATCGGCATTGCCGACGCCTATCGCGGCGAACACCCCCGAGCCTATGTGACGCTGAATGACGGCGCGGCGATCGATGGCGATACGCTCAAGGCCTGGCTCAACCCGCAGCTTGGCAAGCATGAGCAAGTCGACGCGGTGGTGGTGCGCGCGTCGCTGCCCAAGACGATGATCGGCAAGCTGAGCCGCAAGGACTTGATCGCGCAAGTTGCTGCCGAAACGCCGCCTGCAACATCCACCGCTTGACCCCTCTCCCCCGGCTGCCCCATAGCGTCGCCATGGAAGCGGGACGGCCTGTCGATCAAATGAGCTTTGAAGAAGCGTTGCGGGAACTGGAGTCAATCGTCGGCCATCTCGAACGCGGCGATGCGCCGCTCGATGAGTCGATCCGCCTTTATGAACGCGGCAGCCAGCTGCGCCAGCGCTGTGCCGATCGGCTCGACGCCGCACAGGCGCGGATCGAGGCAATCAAGCTTGACGGAGACGGCCGCCCCGTCGCTACCACTCCCTTCGCGGCAGGTTGATGGCGCTGATGATCGACACGATGACTTCGCTGCGCGACGCGCTCACTGAGGTGTCGGCCGAAATGGACCGGCGCTTTGACACGCTGCTGACGGTGCCGGAGGATCCGCGCGCCGACCTTTACGCCGCGATGCGCCATGCCGCGATTGGCGGTGGCAAGCGCCTGCGACCGTTACTGGTGTTCGCGACCGCGCGGCTGTTTGGCGTGGCGCGCGACGCAGCGGCGCGCGCTGGCCTCGCGATCGAATGCATCCATGTCTATTCGCTGATCCATGACGATCTGCCGGCGATGGACGATGACGATCTGCGCCGGGGCAAACCCACGGTTCACAAGGCGTATAACGAAGCAACCGCCATCCTGGCGGGCGATTGCCTGCATGCGCTGGCGTTTGAAGTGCTTGCCGATCCCGCGACGCACCCCGATCCCTTTGTCCGCGCCGAGCTGGTGCTCGATCTCGCCCGCGCCGCTGGCCCTGCCGGCATGGCGGGCGGCCAGATGATGGATATCGAGGCCGAGAAAGCGAGCTTCGACCTTGCCACCATCACCCGCCTGCAAGCGCTCAAGACCGGCGCGCTGATCGCGAGCGCGGTCGAGGCGGGCGCGATCCTGGGCAAGGTGCCGCCCGAGGGCCGCATGGGCCTGCGCGGCTATGCCCGTGATGTCGGCCTTGCGTTCCAGATTGCCGATGACCTCCTCGATTATGAAGGCGATGAGGAGAAGATGGGCAAGCGCGTCGGCAAAGACCAGAGCGCGGGCAAGGAAACCTTCCTCAGCCTGCTCGGCGTCGACCGCGCGCGCGCGCAGGCGCGGATGCTGGTCGACCAGGCGATCGAGCATCTCCACGCTTATGGCGCCGAAGCTGATCTGCTGCGCGAAATTGCCCGCTACACGCTGGAACGCGATCGGTGAGCACGAGCCTGCGGATCGGCGTCTATCCGGGGACGTTCGATCCCGTCACGCTCGGTCACATGGACATCATCCGCCGCGGCGCGAAGCTGGTCGATCGGCTTGTCATCGGCGTCACCACCAATCCCAGCAACTCGCCGATGTTCAGCCTCGACGAGCGCATGGCGATGGTGCAGCGCGAAGTCGCCGATGTGGCGGGCGAAGTCCATGTCGTCAGCTTCAATTCGCTGCTGATGGACTTTGCGGAGCGCGAAGGCGCAAGCGTCATCGTGCGCGGGCTGCGCGCCGTCGCCGATTTCGAATATGAATTCCAGATGGCGGGGATGAACCAGCAACTCAATAACCGCATCGAAACCGTGTTCCTGATGGCCGACGTGGCGCTGCAGCCGATTGCGAGCCGCCTCGTTAAGGAAATCGCGCTGTTCGGCGGCGATATCCGCAAATTCGTTTCGCCCGCCGTCGATGCCGAAGTGCGCGCGCGGGTGGCAACGCTTGGGCGCAAGGGAGAAT
>JBOFDB010000059.1:0-4389 GCA_051646545.1 Sphingomonas sp. | reverse complement strand
GCCCAGGGCCGCTATGCCGTGGCGGGGGCGGTTGCCGATGCGCGGGCGGCGCTGGCGTTTCTTGCCGACCACCGCGTCGATGTGATCCTGCTCGACATCGAGCTTCCCGGAATTGATGGCCTTACCGCGCTGCCCGACTTGATTGCGGCCGGGCGCGGCGCGCGTGTGTTGATCGTTTCGTCCTCCTGCGGCGAGGGGGCAGCGGCGACTATCCAGGCCTTGACGCTTGGCGCCGCCGACACGCTGGTCAAACCCAGCGCGGGCGAGCTTGCTGGCCGCTTTGCCACCATCCTTGACGCCAAGCTCGCGCGCCTGCTTGACGAGGATGGGGCGCTGATTGGCGACGAGCCGGTTGACGCGCCCATGCCGGTGCGGCGCCCCGATTTCGATATCGTCGCCATTGGGGCATCGACGGGGGGCATCCATGCGCTGAGCCAGTTGCTGCGGGCCATTCCCGCGTCGTTTCAGACGCCCATTCTGGTGACGCAGCATCTTCCCGGATCGTTCATGCCCTATTTCGCGGCACAGCTTGCGGTGCTGGCGGGGCGGCCTTGCGATGTCGCCAGCGATTTCATGGTGATCAAGCCCGGCCGCATCATGGTCGCGCCCGGCGACGCGCACATCCATTGCGTTGCGCAAGGCGATAGGGTGATCGTGCAACTGGGCCGGGAAGCCGTGCTAAGCGGGTGTCGGCCGTCGGTCGATCCCATGTTTGCCACCGTCGCCAAAATCTATGGCCGACGCGCGCTCGCCATCGTGTTGAGCGGCATGGGCCGCGATGGATCAGAGGGCGCGCGCAAGATCGCCGCATCGGGCGGTGTCGTGGTCGTTCAGGATAAAGCGAGCTCGGTCGTGTGGGGGATGCCGGGTGCCGTCGCGCAGAGCGGCGTGGCGCAAGTCGTGCTGCCACCAGACGATATCGGTCGTCTGGTCGCGAGCCAGCGGCGACCCGCATGCTGATCCCCCGGCTCAATCCGCAAACGCCAACACCGGCCATGGTCGCGCTCGCCGCGCTGCTCGAAAGCCGCACGGGGCAACGCCTTGCCGCCAATCGCAGCTGGCGGATCGAAACCGAACTGAAGCCAATCATGCGCGATCTCGGCATCGCCTCGCTCGAGGCGTTGGTTGCGGCCTGCAATGCCGACCCCAAGGGCAAATTGGGGGATCAGATTGCCGATGCCCTGCTCAATCAGGAAACGAGCTTTTTCCGCGACGCGGCCGTGCTCGACATGGTCGCCAACGCCGTCGTGGCGATGGCGAGCGAACATGCCGGGCGGCGCACCAAAATCTGGTCGGCGGGATGCGCCAATGGCCAGGAGCCGCTCTCGCTCGCCATCCTGTTTGCCGAGCGCGCCCGCCAACTGGGCATTGCCGAGCCCGAAATTCTGGCGACCGACGTTTCCGAAGCCGCCATTGCGCGGGCACGCGCCGGCAAATTCAGCCAGTTCGAAATCCAGCGCGGATTGCCCGTGCGGCGCATGATCGAGTGGTTTGAGGCCGATGGGGCGGTGTGGAATGCGAGCCCGGACTTGCTGCGTCGGATTGTCTTCCGGCGCCACAATCTGGTCGGCGATCCGCCGCCGGTTGGTCGGTTCGACATCGTGCTGTGTCGCAATGTGTTGCTTTATCTTTCCACCAACCAGCGGCAGCGCGTGTTCGAAGCGTTGGCAAAAGTAGTGCGGCCTGGCGGCCTGCTGGTGCTGGGGGCAGGCGAAACCGTGATCGGCCAGAGCGATGCCTTCATTCCCAGCCCGCGCTATCGCGGTCTGTACGAACCGGCACCTCGACCGCGCGCCTGATCCTGCCTGCTGATCTTGCGGGCTGATCTTGCCCTTTGCCGCGCGCCGGGGTTAATCCTGTCGCCGCTAAGGGAGCCTGCATGACGATAATCGACGCGCCATCGCCCAATTTTGACGAGCGCGCGCTGCCGATTTCGATCATCGTCCTCCATTATACCGGTATGCAGGACGGCGCCTCGGCGATTGCCCGGCTGCGCGATCCCGCTGCCAAGGTGTCGTCACATTATGTCGTCGATGAAGACGGCACGGTGCTGCGCCTCGTCGCCGAGGACAAGCGCGCCTGGCACGCGGGTAAATCGCACTGGCGGGCGATTGACGACATTAATTCGGCCTCGGTCGGCATCGAGATCGTCAACCCGGGGCACGAATGGGGCTATCGGCCATTTCCCGATGAACAGATTGCGTCGGTGATGCGCCTGGTTAGCGATGTCAAAGACCGATATGGCATTACGCGCGGCAATATCGTCGGCCATTCGGACATCGCGCCCGCCCGCAAGCGCGACCCCGGCGAGCTGTTCCCCTGGGGGCAGCTAGCGCGCCTTCGCCTGGCGCTGCCGCGGCCGACCAAGAACCTGATGGACCCGCACTGGACCGAAGCGGGCTTTCTGATTGCGCTTGAACGCTTTGGCTATGACGTGACCGACCCGATGGCGGCGATCATGGCGTTTCAGCGCCGCTTTCGCCCCGAATTGATCGACGGCGAGATCGATGCCGAGTGCCGGATGATCCTGCTCGCGCTGTTATTGCCAAAGCCGCAGGGCGACGAGTAAAGGCGTGGTCGCCAGAGGGTCGGGCGGCCGCGTCGCATTATGCGCCGAGGAAAGTCCGGGCTCCACGGAAACGACGGTGCCGGGTAACGCCCGGCGGTTTCGGCTTTCGGGCCGGGATCAGGGACAGTGCCACAGAGAGCAGACCGCCGCCGGCTTTCGGGTCGGCGGTAAGGGTGAAAGGGTGCGGCAAGAGCGCACCGCGCGACGGGCAACCGAAGCGGCAAGGTAAACCCCACCGGGAGCAAGACCGAATAGGGGCGGCAGATGAGCTTCGTTCCGGCTCGTCGCCCGGGTTGGTTGCTGGAGCCGCCGCGCAAGCGTCGGCCGAGAGGAATGGTCGCCGATCCCCGGCAACGGGGTGAACAGAACCCGGCTTACAGACCCTCTGGCGCTTGAGGTCTGTCGCGGCACCGGCCCGCTCCTCAACCGGCCACCCAGATGATGCCGCCGTTGGCTGTTCGGGAGAGGGAAACAGTCCGTGCGGTTTCACGCAAACGCCGCAAAAGCGTCATGGCAATCGCGCCATCTCATGCTTAGATGGTTAATCTATGGCACGGCAGACGCGATCGGTTGACTGGGGATTTCCGCGCTGGCGAGGCTATGGCACCGCGCGTGAGGCCAAGCAGGTGCGGCTATGCGATCGTCATGGCTGCACCGAACCGGGCAATCACCCGGCGCCCAAAGCCCCCAACAGCCCCGATCGCTGGTATTTCTGCCAGACGCACGCCGCCGAATATAATCGCGGCTGGAATTACTTCGAAGGCCTGACGCCCGAAGAGGCTGCCGCCCGCGAGGCGCGTGAAACGGCGGATGCCAATGGCTTTGCCGAAGCGCGCCATTATGGCTGGGCGGGACCGGGCGACGGCACGCGATCGCGCGATGAGATGCGTGCGCTCGACGTGCTCGAGCTGGAACCCGACGCCGATTTTGAGGCGGTGCGCCTGGCGTGGCGGCGCCTTGCCAAGGCCAATCACCCCGATGTCCGCCCCGGCGACGCCGACGCCGCCAAGCGTTTTCAGGCGATCCAGGCCGCCTATGACGTGCTGCGCATTGCTGAGGAAAACCGGCAGTGGCGGCCGGAATAGCTGGCCTTATTCTATGACCATGATCGTCAAATCGCGCTGGCAGCGCACCATCCTTGTCTGCGCCAAATGCAGCAAACGGCTTGACGGTGGCTTTGGCAAAAAGGGCAAGCGCGGCCTGGCCAAGGCGTTGCGGCACCATCTCGGGCTGAAGCGCTGGCGCAAGAGCCCGATCGGCATTGTCGAGGTGAAATGCCTGGGCGTCTGCCCGCGCGGCGGCGTGACATTGGTCGATGCGGCGCGGCCGGGCGAATGGCACGTCGTGCCCGAGGGCATGGCAGCGGCGGCAGTAGCGGAGATGCTGGGGCTCGACTTGCCAGGCACCGCCGACGATTAGCGCCGCATAATTCCGCCGTTCGTCCCGAGCGAAGTCGAGGGACGGGAGGCCTCGCGGAGTTTGGTCAGGCGTGTCTCGACTTCGCTCGACACGATCGGAAGTGGGGACGGATCAAACGATCCTATCAGGATGCCTCCATCAAACGCTTCGCCGTTTCGCGGATCAGCGCGATCATGTTGGGGATGCCCTGGGTACGGTTCGAGCTCAGTTGGTTTTTCAGGTCGAAGGGCGCCAGCAACCCCTCGATATCGGTCGCCAGAATATCGTTGGGCGCCCGGTCCTGCACCGTTTCCAGCACCAGCGCGATGATGCCTTTGGTGATCGCCGCATTGCTGTCGGCCAGAAAGTGCAGCGTCCCATCGTCGCGCTGGGTGGGATAGACCCAGACCGAGGCGGAACAA
>JBOFDB010000577.1:0-6519 GCA_051646545.1 Sphingomonas sp. | reverse complement strand
CCGTCGCCAGCGCGTTGAAATTCGATTCGAGCTTGGGGTCGTTATAAACCTGATAGGTCGCGAATAGCACCATCGACGTCTTGAACAGATTATCGTTGAAAGCGCCCAGAAACTGCGTCGCGAAAATCGGTAGAAAACGGCGCTCTTTAAGAAGGCCGAGCGCATTCAGCATGGCAATTTCGTGACTCCGATGTGGCGAACTTGGGCTGCGCCATAGCCGAGCATCGGGCATAGCGGCAAACGGATTATCATCATGGGCCGCCGCACGGCTTGCCATGGCGGCTGGGGCGGCTAGAGGCTGCCCTCGATGCTGACGCTGCCCAACCTGTTGACGTTGTCGCGCATTGTCGCGGTGCCGCTGCTGGCCGGGCTGCTTTGGTGGCCGGGCTGGACCGCCGGTTATGCCCTGGCATTTGCGCTGTATGTGATCGCTGCCGTCACTGACTATCTCGACGGGTATCTGGCCCGTGCGCAGGGCACGGTGTCAAAGCTTGGCATCTTTCTTGATCCCATTGCCGACAAGCTGATGGTGGCGGCGGTGATTCTGATGCTGGTCGGCACGCGCGATATTGCCGGGCTCAACGTCATTGCGGCGCTGATCATCCTGTTGCGCGAAATCGCCGTGTCGGGGTTGCGCGAATTTCTGGGCGGCATTCAGGTGTCGGTGCCGGTGTCGCGGCTCGCCAAGTGGAAAACGGCGCTGCAGCTTGTCGCCTTGGGCGCGATCATCCTGGCGGGGGCAATGCCGGCGGTGGTGTGGATCAAGCCCTTGGGTATGGCTGGCCTGTGGGGCGCGGCCGCTTTGACGCTGGTGACGGGCTGGGATTATCTGCGCGTCGGCCTGCGGCACATGGATTGAGGGAGGCGATGATCGACGTCCTGTATTTCGCGTGGGTGCGTGAGCGGGTGGGCCGTGGCAAGGAACGCGTTGATCCGCCCGCGCGGGTGACGACCGTGGCCGAGCTGATCGACTGGCTGGCGGCGTTCAGCGACGGTCATGCCTCTGCCTTTGCCGATCGTGACCGGTTGCGCGCCGCCGTCGATCAACGCTTTGTCGCGCTTGACGCGCCGATTTTGGGCGCACGCGAAGTCGCGATTTTTCCGCCGGTGACGGGGGGATGATCCGCGTCGGCATCCAGACCGACGCCATCGACATCGCGGCCGAATTGGCGCGCATCGAAGCCGCCGGGGCAGGGGGGGTGGCAAGCTTCACGGGCATTGTCCGCGCCGATGATGGCGTGTCGGCGCTGGAACTCGAGCATTATCCAGGCGCCACCGAAGCGGCATTGCAGGAGTTGGCCCGAGGCGCGATGGCGCGATGGGCATTGCTGGCGGCGACAATCATCCATCGGGTCGGCGTCATGCAGCCGGGAGAGCGGGTGGTTTTTGTCGCCACTGCCGCAGCCCATCGCGCCGCCGCGCTCGTTTCCTGCGCTTATCTGATCGATCGGCTCAAGACCGATGCGCCGTTCTGGAAGCGCGAGCGGGTGGGGCAGGAAGCGCGCTGGGTCGAAGCACGCGGCAGCGACGATGCCGCCGCCGCGCGCTGGGACCGCTAGATTACCCCAATTTGGGCAGGACCACGCCGTTCACGACATGGACAATACCGTTCGACTGACGAACGTCGCCGGTTTCGACATAGCTTTTATTGCCATGGCTGTCGGTAAGCGCGATCATCTGGCCATCGACGCTGACGGTTAGCGGCTCGCCTTCAACCGTGGTCAGCGTCACTTTGCCGCCACCAGCCGCCGCCTTGGCCTTCAAATCCTCGATCGTCACCACGCCGGGGACGACGTGATAGGTCAGCACTTTGGTGAGCGTCGACTTATTTTCGGGCTTGAGCAACGTGTCGACCGTGCCGGGCGCAAGCCGCTGAAACGCCGCATTGGTGGGCGCGAACACCGTATAGGGGCCAGGCTGGGCAAGCGTGCTGTCGAGCCCGGCGGCTTTTACCGCCGATACCAGCGTCGACAGGTTGCTGGCCGCCGAGGCATTGTCGACAATGGTCTTGGCGGGCGACATCGCCGCCCCGCCAACGGTGGGATTGGGTGCGGTGGCGGCGGCACCGGTGCTGGCCGACTGGCTGGCGGTGCTGCTGGTTCCGGTTTGCGTGCCCGAGGTCGATTGGTCGGTGGTCGACGGCGCCGGGGTCGATTGATCCGGCGTCGCGCCGGTCGATGATGGCGGGGTGTCAGCGGGTGGCGGGGTGGTGGCGGCATGGCGGGGCGGCGTGGCCGCAATCGCCAGGCCAGCGCTGCTCGCCAGCAAAACGCCGGTCATCAGGATACGCGATGGCATAAATACACTCATGTCATACTCCGTGGGATTGACGGGAGCGGAACTCAATTCCGCGCCGCCCCCCAACGGCGGAACCATGGTGCAGGTTGCGTGGTTGCGGCCAGACGTGGCGTCAGCGCGTCTCGGCGAGCACGCGCGCCAGCAGCTCAAAATCCTTTTCGCGCGGCGACGCGCGTCGCCACACTAGCGCAATCTGGCGCAGGGCATGCTCAGCTTTCAGGGGCCGCGCCATCACGTGAGTCTGCTGCAAGATGCCGGCTTTCACCGCCATTTCGGGCAGGATCGTCAGGCCCAGGCCATTGTCGACCATTTGCACCATGGTGTGGAGCGAGGTGCCGAGCATCGTCGCCTCGTTGCGCAATTCCGGGCGATTGCAGGCGGCCAGGGCATGTTCCTTCAGGCAATGGCCATCTTCCAGCAACAACAGCCGCGTTTCGTCGATATCGCTGGCGGCGATGTCGGGACGGGGCTCGTCAAATTCGCCTTCTGAAAAAGCCACGAACAAGGCATCGTCAAACAACGGCCGCACCGCGACATCGCCGCACGCATAGGGCAGGGCGAGCAGCACGCAATCGGTCCGTCCCTTGTGCAGGCTTTCGCACGCGATGCTGGTGGTTTCCTCGCGCAGGAACAGCTTGAGGTCGGGATAGTCCTGGCGCAGCCGCGGCAGGATGCGCGGCAGCATGAATGGCGCGATGGTGGGGATGACGCTCATCCGCATTTCGCCCGACAAGGGGCGGCCAGCCGCGCGGGCAAGGTCACCCAGCTCCTCTGCCTCGCGCAAAACGCGGCGCGCCTTTTCGACGATGCGGTCGCCTGCCGGTGTAAAGCGGACGACGCGGCGCGTCCGCTCCACAAGGGTCATGCCGATCAGCGTTTCCAGCTCGCGCAGCCCCGCCGACAGGGTTGATTGCGTAACGAAACAGGCGTCGGCGGCGCGACCGAAATGGCCATGATCCTTCAGCGCCGCCAGATATTGCAGCTGCTTGAGCGTGGGGAGATAGGTCGTGCTCAACAAAAAGGCTCCGGCGATATCCTTGGACCAATAATCGACGCGGCCACTATATGCACCGGATTTATGCGGTTGAATCAATCAATCAAGCGGCTTTCGATCTGGAAATGATGGCGCCAAATACTCGGTTCGCGCGCAAAAATCCTATTGGAAAGATAGGAAATAGTGCTTGCCTAATTCCAGGGAATCTGATGCGGCTTATGGAAATCATCTCGACTCCGTCCTAAATAGCCAGCCGCAAAGGACAGGGACCGAAGGATTAAAGGCAATGTTGGGGCGGCTGGTCGCTTATCTCGATTCGGTGAAGGCGCGCGATCCTGCGCCCCGCAGTCGATGGGAAATCCTGCTTTATCCTGGCGTTCACGCGCTTGCGCTGCATCGCGTGGCCCATGCGCTATACCGTGCCCGCCTGTATTTTCTGGCGCGGGCGGTCAATCATTTTGCCCGCTTCCTGACCTCGATCGACATCCACCCCGGCGCCGTGATCGGCCGCAATTTTTTCGTCGACCATGGTTTTGTGGTCATTGGCGAGACCGCGGAAATCGGGGACGATGTGACAATCTACCAGTGTGTTACGCTGGGCGGCACCAGCCCGGACAATGGCATTGCGGGCAAACGCCACCCGACGCTGGCGGACGGCGTCATCATCGGGTCGGGCGCGCAGGTGCTGGGGCCGATCGTGGTTGGTGTCGGCGCCCGCGTCGGCGCCAATGCCGTGGTGACCAAGGAGGTTGCGCCCGGCGCGGTAATGGTCGGCATCCCCGCGCGTCCGACCATGGTGGATGGCGGCAAGGCCGAACCCGCCTTCATTCCCTATGGCACGCCGTGCAAGGATCTGTTCGACCCGCAGACACAGAAGGTCGAGCTGCTGCGCTGTGAAATCGAAACCTTGCGTCGGCGGCTCGATGCGCTGCTCGCCGAGCATGACGAGGTGCGTGACAGCGCCTGATGGGCAGCGTCACCCCCTTTCCGTTGCCCGCGACCCGGGCGCCTTTGCAGATCGGTTTTGACCGGGTGGAATTGACCCGCATTCTCGACCTGTACGGGCGTATGGTCGCGGCGGGCTTGTGGCGCGACTATGCAATCGAGCTGGGCCAGCAAGCGGCGATTTTCGCGGCCTTTCGGCGCGCGGCGGAGCGGCCCGAATATCGGATCGAAAAACACCCCGGCTTGCGCAATCGCCAGGGCATGTGGGCGCTGGTCAACGAAAGCGGCGTCGTGCTGAAGCGCGGGCATGAGCTGGCCGGCGTGCTGGCGCCGGTCGAACGCAAGCTGCTCAAGGTCGTCGAGGATTAGGGTCTGCTGGGATATAGCTGACCCGTCATTCCCGCGTAGGCGGGAATCCATTCTGGCTAACTGATGGTAAAGACGGCGACCGCTGGCCCCAATGGACTCCCGCCTTCGCGAGAGTGACGGTAATTGCTCTCTAGAGCATGATGACTTGAGGATGGATCGTCATTGCGAGGAGCATGAGCGACGAAGCAATCCAGAGACCGAGCGACCCCGGCTGGATTGCTTCCCTGCGCTCGCAATAACGGCCTTGGTTCAACCCAATGTCATCCCGCTCTAAGCCGGCACCACCGTCTGCACCGGTGGCAGCCAGTGGCCCGCGCCGCCCAGCAGCCGCACCACCAATCCCCGCATCTGATGCCAGAAGACCGAGAGCATCAGCAGCGCCGAGCCGATGACAAAGGCCGTGAACGCCGCGCTCAGCTCGACCGCGCCCGCTTTCTGGAACAGCGCGTACATCGCATAAAGCACATAGATGAGGCTCGACACGAGCAGCGCGCGACGATCAATCGCCAGCGCGACGAAGGCGAAGGCCAGGTAAAGCGCCAGCACGATCACCGCCTTGGCAGCGTCGACATCGGCGCTGAACACGCCCAGCATCTGGAATATCGGATGCGCGATCAACGGCGCGGCGGCGAGGTGCAGCCAGAAGGCAACGTCGGCGCGGCGGGTGCGGCGTTCCTTGTCCGACATGTCCCACCACATGGCGAGCGCGAAAACCAGCACCCCGCCCGCCAGCGTGATCGGATAGATCGCCTCTTTGGCCTGCGGATAGGCGGCAACAACCAGCCCGATGGCGACCGCGACCAGCGACAGGGCGCCGGCAGCGACCGTGATCGGTACCATGAAGCGCCGCCAGTGAACCCATGTCGCCAGCGCCGTCACCGCCGCAATGCCCGCGCCGACAATCGCCGACAGACGTTCGGTCAGATGGGGTTCGATCTGCGCGACAATGGCGATCTGGGTGGCGGCGACCCCGCCTGCAAACGCAAAGACCAGCAAAATGCTGGGCAGCGCCATGCGCCGCTTGCGCGTGAAATATTCGGCGAACAGCCAGGCCGCAACCGCAACTCCGGCGCCGCCGAGCCAGCCGGTCACCCGGGCCCCGATCCAGCCAATCGCGGTCATCGTCAGCACCAGCGCGATGGCGACGAAAATGTCATTAAACCCCGTCAACAGGCGGAAATGCTCTTCGTCCACCGCCGGGGCGGCGCGGCCGCTGGCGACATGGTTGCGGAATGCGGCGGCGAGTTCGGGCGAGATCACACCCGCCGCTACCGCCCCGTCAAGGTCGCTTTCACTATACATGGCCTGCCTCCTGTCGGGGACGTGTAGCAGGGGTGTATTGCGGAATCAATACACCCGTTGCCGACCTGTCCATGAGGCGAAAAGCCGTCTGACGTTCAGCCGCCCTGAAGATGCGTCAGGATCACCATCGATTGTTCAGCGCCCGATTGCGGCACGATTTCACCGGTGCGGTCGGTAATCTGCGCCCAGTGCGCCGCTACGCCTTCCGGCGACAGATCGTCTCCCGTCAACAGCGCGCCCTGGGTCAAGGTGACATAAGCCGCCTGGAACACGCCGGCGCCGGCACCGACAATGACGTTGGTCGGCGCGTCTTCGGACACAAGGTAAAGCGCGGCAGGCGCAACCTTTTCGGGCGCAAACGCCTTGAACGCTTCGGCCGGGAACAAGTCCTCGGTCATCCGCGTGCCGGCGGTGGGCGCAATCGTGTTGACCTTGATGTTGTTCTTGGCGCCCTCAATCGCGAGCGTCTTGGTGAAGCCAGCGATGCCCAGCTTGGCAGCACCGTAATTGGTCTGGCCGAAATTGCCGTAAAGGCCGGTCGACGACGCGGTATTGAGGATGCGACCATAATTCTGCTCGCGCATCGTCTCCCACACCGCCTTGCTGGCGTA
>JBOFDB010000310.1:0-5359 GCA_051646545.1 Sphingomonas sp. | reverse complement strand
GTCCACCGTCTAACCACATCCGCTCCGCCCGCGAAAGACGCGATCGGCGCGACAGGGAGTTGACGTTTGCGTAAAGGGGAAGCAGGCTGGCGCAAAATCAATGGAGAGGAATACCCATGCTCGATACGCTGCCTGGCCGCTTTGCCTATAATGAGGATCATGAGGCGTTTCGCCAGACAGTGCGCAGCTTCCTGCAAAAGGAAGGCGTGCCCCATGTCAACGAATGGGAACAGAACCGGCTGGTGCCCAAGGATTTCTGGCGCAAGGCGGGCGAGGTCGGCCTGCTCTGCCCGACCGTGCCCGAGGCCTATGGCGGGCTGGGCCTCGATTTTGGCTATAACGCGATCGTCGACGAGGAAATGAGCTATCTCGGCGTGCCTGCCGGCTTCTCGCTCCAGTCGGACATCGTCTGCGATTACATCGTCGCTTATGGCAGCGAAGAGCAAAAGCAGCAGTGGCTGCCGCGCCTCGTTTCCGGCGAGACGATCACCGCCATCGCGATGACCGAACCCGGCACCGGCAGCGACCTGCAGGCGATCCGCACCTCGGCCAAGAAGGACGGCAACCACTATATCGTCAATGGCAGCAAGACCTATATCACCAATGGCCAGAATGCCGATCTGGTGCTGGTCGTCGCCAAGACCGATCCCGACGCCAAGCCGGCGTATAAGGGCATGTCGATCATCCTGGTCGAGGCCGATCGTGAAGGCTTCAAGCGCGGGCGCAAGCTCGACAAGATCGGCCAGGACGCCGCCGACACCAGCGAGCTGTTCTTCGAAGACGTCCGCGTGCCGATGACCAATTGCCTGGGCGAGGAAGGCAAGGGCTTCATCTATCTGATGAGCCAGTTGCCGCAGGAACGCCTGTCGATCGCGGTGGGCGTCCAGGCCAATGCCCAAAAGGCGTTTGACGAGACGGTCGAGTTCACCAAGTCGCGCAAGGCCTTTGCGGGGATGGTATTCGATTTCCAGAATACCCGCTTTGTCCTCGCCGATCTGAAGGCCAAGCTGCAGGTCGGCTGGGCGCATCTCGACTGGGCGATCAAGCGCCATCTGGCGGGCGAGCTGACCCCGACCGAGGGTGCTGCGGCCAAATTGTGGCACACCGAGCTGCAATGGGAAGTGGTCGACAAATGCCTGCAATTGCACGGCGGCGCGGGTTATATGAACGAATATCCGATCGCCCGCATGTGGCGCAGCGCACGCGTCAGCCGGATTTACGGCGGCACCAACGAGATTATGAAGGAGCTGATCGGCCGCTCGCTCTAGAGCGTCACCAGCCGGTCGTCCTCCAGCGTGGCGAGCAGGCCGATCAGCCCGCCGCCCTCGCACCCCGGGGCAAGCGCCGTGATCGTCAGCCCGGTCGCCGCCAGCCCTGTCTGGCAGGCAATCAGGGCAACGCCCGATTGCCGCGCCAGCGCGAGCAAGTGCAGCCGGTCGGGCCGGTCGATGCTGGGTGCCGCATCTTCAGGGCGCGGCTGCGCGGCAAGCGCCACCACCGCGTCGGCTTCCGCGAACAGCCGCACCCGCCCGCCCAGCGCGGCGTGCGCGCAGGCCAGCGTCAACGCGGCGCGGACGCGGGCATCGTCGGTCGCGACCAGGATTATGGTAAGCCCGCTCACCGCGCGCCGCAGCCCGGGCAGCCGGGATCCTTGGGCAGGGCGATGGTGCGGAACCGGAAATCCACCGCGTCGATCATCAGCAACTGCCCGGCCGGATCGGTGCCGAACGGCACGATCGACCGGATCGCCTCAAGCGCGGCCAGGCTGCCGATCACGCCGGTGATCGGCCCCAGCACGCCCTGATCGGCGCAGCTTGCCTCGGCGCGTTCGGGATCCGTGCCGACCAGGCAGCGATAGCAGGGCAAGCCCGCGTCCCAGCCGCGAAATACGCCAAGCTGTGCGTCGAATTGGCCCACCGCAGCGGAAATCAGCGGGACGCGCGCCGCCAGCGCCGCATCGGCCACCGCCAGCCGGGTGGCGAAATTGTCGCAGCCATCCACCACCACATCGGCGCCGGTGATCAGCGCGGCGGCATTGGCGGCGTCGATCCGCGCGGCCACCCCCTCCACCGCGACTCCAGGGTTCAGCCGCGCCACCGCCGCGCGCGCCGCCGCGACCTTGGCCGTGCCCACATCATCCATCGCATAGAGCGTCTGGCGCTGCAGATTGGTCACATCGACGCGGTCGTCATCAATGATGGTCAGCCGCCCGATCCCGGCTGCCGCCAGATACTGGATAACCGGCGATCCAATGCCGCCCGCACCGATGATGGCGACATGCGCGCGCGCCAGCGCCACCTGGCCCGCGCCGCCAATTTCGCGCAGGATGATCTGGCGGGCATAGCGATCAAGCTCGGCGTCAGTCAGCATCACGGGGGCAGCATCCACGCGGGTTCAGCCTTAGGGCACCCAGCGAAAGGTCACGCTGGTCCGATACCATAATTCGCCGGGGCCATGCGCCACCAGATTGTCGCGCGTGAAGTTGGTGACCAGCCCGGCGGCATATTGCTCGACCGTGGGGCAATGGATGGCGTGCGGGATGGTCGCGACCACCATGCCATCCGCCTTGACCAGCACCGCTACATCCACCGTCAGGCTGATACGCGCATCGGGCATCGCCGCCCCCGGCACTGCGGGAGTGGCAGGGCCAGGGCCAGAGCCAGAGGCCGGGGGCAGCACGCAGCGGCCCGCCTTCACCTCGTCCCGCACAAACGCCGTCATCGGCGGGGTGATGTCGGGGTCGTGGAGATAGCGCAGCGGCGGCATCGCGGCCCAATCGGGCATTGGCGGCGGCGCATCGGCCGCCAGCGCCAGGGCGAGGAGCGCGGCGACCGGCATCAAACCCCTGTCGATCCAAAGCCGCCCAGCCCGCGCCCCGTCGTCGCGCCAAAGTCCTCGACCAGCCGGAATTGGGCGCGCAGGATGGGCAGGAAGACAAGCTGGGCAATGCGCTCGCCGGGCTGGATGGTCAGCGGCTCGCTGCCCGGCGGATTGCGCAGCCACGCGGAAATGAAGATCTGGTTGGCATAATCGGCATCGATCGTGCCGACCGCCTGACCCAGCACCAGCCCCTTTTTGTGCCCCAGCCCCGATCGCGCGAGCAGAAAAGCGACCATGTTGGGATCGTTCATCAGCACGGCGATGCCCGAGGGGATCAGCACCGCCGGCGCCTGGGGTTCCAGCGTCAGCGGCGCGTCAAGACAGGCATGGAGATCGATGCCGGCAGAAAGCTCGGTCTGGTAGCGCGGCAAGCCCCAGTCGTGCAGCCGCGGATCGAGCACCTTGAGCTCGAGCGTGGGAGTGAGGTTGAGCATGGGAGAAGGGGTAGAGCGCGGCGGGGCGGGGGGCAAGGGGTGGGGCGATCGGCCGACCGGGCGACGCCGATGATCCACCCCTAGTAATCGCGACGCCACCGCCCCATATTGACAGTATCGCGCTACGCATCCCGAGCACCAGCGCGACTGAGAGATGCTTCGTGCTCCCGCTCTCCCGGTGGAGTACGTCCATGGCACACCATATTGATCTGTCGCCTTGCTTTCTGAAGTGCTGCCCGGCCACGCGCGCGTCACGGGGCGTGTGCTGATGTCGCGCGCGCTCAATGTCGATGCGACGATCGACCATGTGGTCGCCACCTCCGCCAAGCATCACGCTGAGATCAGCACGATAGAACCGCTGGTGCCGCGCGGCACGCGCGTGGTGTTCGTGCGCAGCGAGGATGCCCGGGCGATGGAGCGCTTGTTCGGGGCCAGCATCCTGCGCGGGCCGGTGACCCGCCGACCGATCCGGCCGCGCTACTCGACCCAATGATGCGTGTCGCCCGCTGCCCCAGCCGGGGTTGATGCGGGGCTTTCCGGCGACCGGATCGCGCACATAATTGCGGAGGACGACGCTGGCAGGCACGGGCTCTGCGGCGTGCGTCCTGCCGAACCCTCATTCAACGAAGGACATTGACATGGCGCTTACCGCCCAATTCTGCCGCGACGAAGAAGCGCGCCAGCGAGACGTTTCGCTAAACGCGCCGCTGCCCAGTGTCAGGGATGTTGCCGCCAGGGCAGCTATCGCCTGGGCTAGAGAGGCCAGTCTTGCCGATCGCCGCGAAGCAAGGACGGCGGCGCGGCAGGATGCGGTGCCAGCCGCGACGACACGCGCCGTTTTAGTACGGTTTGGCGACGATCTGCTCAGCGAAAACCCCGACCGAAACCGGGCTGACCGATAAACCGTATCGCTTGCCGCGCCGATCATCAGATCGCCTTGGCAATCAAGCCTGATCGCTCCCCGGTCGGCGGTCCGCTGCCAGCGCGGCGTCAAGGTCGGCTGGATCGACCGTGCAGACGCGTAACCCCGACCGCGTCGGCACATAGAGCAGCGTGGCCGTCCGCCGGTAGACCGTGCGATTATTGCCGACGATCTCCTCTTCGTCGGTGTCGACATCATACCGCCCCGGCGGAAGCGTTTCGCCGACGGCGGCCAGCCGAAAGGCGGCGGTGAACGTGATTGTCGATCGGGTCGTGCGGGTCGGCATCGGGCAACTCCTGCGGCAAAGTGGTCATCCATAGCGCGCCTGAGCAGCGACATGCCACTCGCCCAACGATGCCACCGCCCTTGTATGCGTCGGACACGGCCCCCATCTCTATGCTGCTACAGTCGCAAATCGACGGTTCTTGGAGCTTTGCGGCCCCCTTTTCCTTCAGTCTGCACAGCGGCACCGGGCGGCCCGGTTGTCGGCTCGCCCCCCAAAGGAAAAGGAATATCCCATGAGTACCATCGGAACCGTCAAGTTTTTCAACGAAGAAAAGGGCTATGGCTTCATCGCGCCGGACAATGGCGCGGGCGATGCCTTCGTCCATATCAGCGCGGTTGAGCGCGCCGGCATGACGACGCTTCAACAGAATCAGCGCGTTTCCTACGATCTCGAACAGGACAGGCGCGGCAAGACCTCGGCCGTTAATCTCGCCGCTGCCGACTGATCGTGCAGCGCAGGCCCGGCGGCGCCCAGTGTTGCGCCGCCGGGCGTGAGCAAAGGTATAGCCAATGAGCACGCTTGCCCAAATCTATCGTGCCCATGCTGCGCGCGCCGCAGCAGAAGCCGAGGCGACCCCGCTTGAAAATGTTCGCGAGCGCAATTTGCGCTCGGCGCGGGCTTGGGACGAAATGGCGGATCGGCAGGATCGCACGGAGCAAGCGCGGCTGGCGCGGGAGAGCAAGCCCGCTTTGCCGCCGGGGTGATGACATAGGCGATGGTGGATCGGGCCGGTCATCTGGTTGTTGCCAGCATGCCTCCGGCCAGAGCCTAGCCCCCTGTCCTACCCCGCCAACCCATGTCATCCTCCCCCGATGGCGCGCGTCCCGGCCTGTTCCA
>JBOFDB010000134.1:0-2317 GCA_051646545.1 Sphingomonas sp. | reverse complement strand
CACAAAGCCGATCAGGTAAAGGAACGTCGCGAAAAAGACCGCGTAAATCGCGATCGCAATGGCGGCGTAGACGATGCGCATAACTGCCCCTCCCCAAGAACAATTGCCTTGGGGAGGGTAGCAGCGTTACATCAAAGGTCAAATTGGTGCCAGATCGGCCTTATGCCGATAGGGCTGCCGCCCGCGCTTACTTGATCGCGGCGAGGTCGGTCGCGACCTTCTTGAGCAGATCGTCGGTCAGCGCGCCGTTGGACAGCGGCTGCAGCGCGCGCAGGCTCATCGACTTGAACTGGTCGAACGCCGGATGGCTGGTCAACGGCGGAATGTCGGCGTCGATCACGGCCTTGCCCTTGGGATCGGCAACGATCGTCTCGATCGGCGTGTCGAGCGAGAATTTGGTGGCGGCCGGCGCCGTGGGGGCAGCAGGCGCGGTCGGCGCGGTCTGCGCCAGCGCGGGGGTCGCGGCCGTCAAAGCAAGCAGAGCAATGGCGAGCGACTTCATCAGGGCATCCTTCTCCATGCCGGGGGCGCGAGTCGCCGCCGGGTCTCGACCGGTAGCTTAACGCAACGCTTGTGGCGGAACAAAGGCGCCGCGCATCGCGACGTCCCCAGCCGGATCAATTGACCCGGGCGAGTCCGGCAATGGCGCGATCGACCAGCGGCCTGTCGGCGGCGGCATCATGCCGTTCCGCGATAATCGTCGCGGCGGCGCGCGCAGCAGCGGCGGCGGCGGTGGCGCGCACCTCGGCAATCGCGGCGCGTTCGGCGGCGGCGATCTTGTCCTCGGCCATCTTGGCGCGGCGCTGCGCCAGATCGGCGGCGTCGGTTTCGGCCTTGGCGATCAACGCCTTGGCTTCTTCCTCGGCATTGGCCACAATGGCGGCGGCATCGCCCGCGCTTGCTTCGTTACGCGCCTTTGCCTCGGCCAACAGCGCCTCCGCCTCAGCCCGCAGCTTGGCGGCTTCGTCAAGCTGACGCTTGGTTTCCGCGATCCGCGCGTCGAGCGTTTCGGTTATTTTCTGCGGCGCCTTGCCGAAGAAAATCGCGAGCAGGATGAAAATCGTCAGGCCGATATAGACCCAGCCCTCGGCATCAAAGCCGAACAGCGTCGGACCTTCGGCATGCACGGCGCCCGCGCCGGCGGTGAGCAATTCGAACATCTTCCGCGCTCCCCCTCAGCCCAGTGCCGCGCGCGCGGCGGCGGTGGCGGCGGCGTCGCTCGGCCGAGCGCCGGTCAGCTTGTCGACAATCGTCGCGGCGGCATCAGCGGCGACCGCCTCAATTTCGGCAAGCGCCTTGGTACGCGCCGTCGCCAGCGCCGCGTCAGCTGCCTTGGCCTTGCTATCAAGCGCGGCATTGGCATTTTTCAGCCGCGCCTCGACCTCGGCACTGGCCTTGCTGCGCGCTTCGCCAACCAGCGCGCGCGCGCGGTCCTGTGCGGCAGCAACGCCCGCCTCATAATCGGCGCGCATCGCATCGGCATGCGCCTTGGCTGCTTCTGCCTGCGCGATGTCGCCCGTCACCTTGTTTTCGCGCTCGACCATCACCTTGCCCAGCTTGGGCAGGGTCGGGCCGACGATCCCGAAATAGAGAATGACGAAAAACACCGCCAGCCAGAAGACCTGCGGCCAGAATACCGTACCGAAATCAAACTGAGGCAAGGCGCGATCCGATCAGCCGAAAGTTGCGATGCTCAGCGGAAAGCGAGCACGAAAGCGATAACCGCCGCGATCAGGCCGAGCGCTTCGGTCACCGCGAAGCCGAAGATCACGCGGCCGCCCAGCTTGTGGTCGGCTTCGGGATTGCGCGACACGCCGTTCAGATACTGACCAAAGATGTTGCCGACGCCGATAGCCGCAAAGCCGGCGCCCATCGCCGCCAGGCCCGCACCGATCTTAGCTGCAGTTGCCACGTCCATTTGAGTTTCCTTCTTTTGAAATTACAGAATGTTAGTGAAGATTGATCGCGTCGTTCAGATAAAGCGACGCGAGCAGCGCGAAAACATAGGCCTGCACCACCGCGATCAGCAGCTCGAGCGCGCACAGCGCGACGCTGACGCTAAGCGGCACCAGGCCCAGCACATAAGGCAGCGCGCCGATCGATCCCAGTGCGACCACAAAGCCGCCAAACACCTGCAACAGCACGTGCCCTGCCGTCATGTTGGCGAACAGACGAATGGCAAGCGTGAACGGGCGGCTGAGGAACGAAAGAATCTCGATCACGAACACGAAAGCGCCGATGAAGACATTGGTCCCGGCTGGCCAGAAGAGCGAGAAAAAGTGTAGCCCGTGCTTGGCGAAGCCAACGATGCACACCG
>JBOFDB010000171.1:0-10141 GCA_051646545.1 Sphingomonas sp. | reverse complement strand
GCGTCAGCATGATTCCCGCCGCCGCCAGCCTGTCCCCCGTCGCACCGCTGATCAGCGCGGCCGCGGTGGCTGCCAGATCCATGCTTTGCGCCGGGCGGAAGCACCAGATCAGCATGTCCCCGCTATCGCCGCCGCAGGTCACGGAAATGTCGATCGCCTGACCGCGAAAGGCGAAGCGCCGCAACGCGCCCTCGCCATCGCGCCACGCTGCCCGGCCCAGGCTTGCCAGGCGCCCGACATCGGCTTCGTCGACGGGCAGATTGGGTGGCGTCGGGAAGCCCCCAAACAGCAATTCATAGCGCGCATTGGCGCACACCAGACGCCCGGCACGATCGGTAACGCCAACCGCGCTGTCGCTAAGGTCGGCGATCAGCCGGGCGACGGTCCAGTCGATCTCGGTTTCGCTGGCGACCGTCGCCGGGAACAGCTGGCGAAACGCCAGCAGCCCGCCGTTCAGCACCAGCGCGCTTGCAAGAAACGCCGCTGCGACGATCGGCTCGTGCACCATCACCAGCACGACCAGCGCCGCCGCGACGCCGGTGACAATCGCGATCAGCGCGGCAACGCGGGCGGGACTGGCCCAGGACGCGGGCGGGACGGGAACGCTGGCCATAGCGTTTCCTTCACCGCCCCCTTGGCCAGCGTCAAGCGCTTAGCGACTGGCCGTGGTTACCAGATGCGCACCCGCTGTTCGGGCGGGAGCGCAAGCTTGCCATCGGGCTTGGGGTTGAAGGCGGCATACCACGCATCAAAATTGCGCACGATCCACGCCCGCTGCTGCGCAGGCGCATGCGGATCGGTCAGCAAGCGATTGCGCAAATCATTCTCGCGATGGTTGCGCCGCCACACCTGCGCGAACGCCAGATAGAATCGCTGGTCGCCGGTAAAGCCATCGATCACCGGTGCCGGCTTGCCGCCCAACGACGCGTGATAGGCATCGAGCGCCGCCGCCAGGCCCGCCAGATCGGCGGTGTTCTCGCCCAGCGTCAGCCGACCGTTCACATGCATGCCCGGCAGCGGCTCATAAGCGTCATATTCCGCCACAAGCTGATCGGTCAGCTTCTTGAAGGCAGCGATATCGGCGTCGCTCCACCATTTCTTCAACGCGCCATGTTCGTCATATTTGGCGCCCTGATCATCGAAATGATGGCTCATCTCATGCCCGATCACCGCGCCGATCGCACCGTAATTGACCGCCGCATCGGCATTGGGATCGAAAAAGGGCGGCTGCAGAATCGCGGCGGGAAAGGTAATCGCCACCAGCGTCGGGTTGGCCTGGGCATTCACCGTCATCGGGGCCAGACCCCATTCCCAGCGATAAACGGGCTTGCCCAGCTTTTGCGCGTTCCATTCATGCGCCCATTGATTGGCGCGCAGCTTATTGCCGAACGCATCGCCGGGCTTGATCACCATCGCCGAATAATCGTGCCACTGATCGGGATAGCCGATGCGCGGGGTGAAGGCCGCCAGCTTGGCATGAGCGCGCACCTTGGTTGCCGGTGTCATCCACGCGAGCTTGTCGATCCGCTGGTTCATCGCGGTGATGATGTTGGCCACCAGCTGATCGATCGCGCGCTTGGTGGCGATGGGGAAGTACCGCGCCACGTAAAGCTTTGAGACCTCGTCGGTGCGCGCGCCCGATACCCAGGTGACCGCGCGCTTCCAGCGGTCCTCCTGCGCAGGCGTGCCCTGGAGCACGGTGCCGAAAAAGTGGAACCGCTCCTCATCAAACGCCTTGGGCAGCACATCGGCATAAGCGTCGAGCGAGCGGACGATCAGCTGATCGCGCAGCACATTGATCGGCGCCTGGCCGATCAACGTCGCCTCGCCCTTGATCGCGGCAGGCTGCGCCAGGACGATCTGTTCGGCAGGCGTGCCGAGCGCGCGGAAATAGGTTGCAAAGTCAAAACCGGGCGCGAGTTTCGCCAGATCGGCAACCGGGGTCTTGTTATAGGTAAGGTCGGCGTCGCGGCTTTCGGCGCGGGTCCAGTGCACCGACGCGATCTGGGTTTCAAAATCGACGATCGCTTGTGCACGCGCATTAGCATCGGGCTCACCCGCCAGCGTCAACATGCGCGCCAGATGTCCCAGATAATCGGCCTTGGCGGCGACCAGCTTGGGATTGCTGCTCAAATAATAATCGCGGTCGGGCAGGCCAAGCCCGGCCTGGCGCAGCCCGACGGTATATACATCCGGGTTCTGCGCGTCCTGACCCACGCCGCTGCCAAACGGGCCGCCAATGCCGTTATGTTCGGCCTCGGCGACCAGCGCGGCATAGCCATCCTTGGATTGCAGCGCCTTGATCTTGTCGAGCCAGGGACGGATCGGGGCCAGGCCTTTTGCCTCGATCGCGGCGGTATCGAGATAGGCGGCATAAGCAGCGCCAATCGGCGATTTGGCGTCGCGGGCGGCCGTTTCCAGGATTCCCTTGGTCCGCTGCTGGGACAAATCCTGCAGCACGTCGAACGCGCCAAAGCTTGCCTTGTCGGCGGGGATGGGCGTGCGCTTTGCCCAATTGCCGCTGGCATAGCCGAAAAAGTCATCGGCGGGGTCAATGCTGCGGTCCATGCCGGCCGTGTCAAAGCCGAAATCGCCGATTTCGGGCTTGGCGGTTGCGGGCGCGGCCGCCGCGGGTGACGGTTCCGGTCGCCCCGCCGCCGCGCTTGCCACCAGCAAGCTACCGATCGCGATCGCCGACGCCACCGCTGCAAAACGCCTGAAACCCATCGCTCACATCCCCCGCTTCGCTTGCCAAAAGAAAAAGGGCGGCGCCGTTACCGACACCGCCCTAGACCATTACCAGACCTTCACCCGATCTTCCGGCGCCAGATACATGGCATCGCCGGGCAGCACGCCAAATGCCTGATACCAGGCATCGATATTGCGCACTTCTGCGGTGCGATACTTGCCGGGCGAATGCGGATCGCTCAGCAATTGCGAGCGCAGCGCCGGCTCGCGGAACTTGCTGCGCCACACCTGCGCATAGCCCAGATAGAAACGCTGATCGCCGGTCAGACCGTTGATCACCGGGGCAGGCTTGCCGTTCAGCGAGCGGTGATAGGCGTCATACGCCACCGCAAGCCCCGCCAGGTCGGCCATATTCTCACCCAGCGTCAGCCCACCCTGGATATGCTGACCAGGGATCGGCTCATAGGCATCATATTGCTTGACGAGCTTGTCGGTCAGCGCCGTGAAGCGGGCCACGTCTTCCTTGGTCCACCACTCGGTCAGCTTGCCGGTCTTGTCATATTTGCGGCCCTGATCGTCGAAATGGTGGCTGAGCTCGTGCCCGATCACCACGCCGATGCCGCCATAGTTGATCGCGGGATCCGCCTTGGGGTCAAAGAAGGGCGCCTGCAGGATTGCCGCCGGGAAAACGATCTCGTTCAGCACCGGATTGGCATAGGCGTTGATCGTCATGGGCGTCATACCCCATTCGGTGCGATCGATCGGCTTGCCGAGCTTGTGCAGATTGCGCAGATATTCAAATTCATTGGCGCGCGCGACATTGCCGACCAGGTCGCCCCGCTTCACCGTCAGTGTCGAATAGTCGCGCCACACCGAGGGGTAGCCGATTTTGGGCGTGAACGACGCCAGCTTCTCATGCGCCTTCACCTTGGTTTCGGGCGCCATCCACTGAAGCTTGTCGAGCCGCACGCTCATCGCGGCGATGATGTTCTTGACGAGCTGATCGATCGCCGCCTTTGACGCGGGCGGGAAATAGCGCGCGACATAGACCTTGCCGATTTCCTCGCCCAGCGCCCCGCTGGTCACGCCAACGCCGCGCTTCCAGCGGACCTGCTGCTGGGGCTGGCCGCTCAGCACGGGGCCGGTGAAGGCGAAATTGGCATCGACGATCTGCTTCGACAGGTACGGCGCATAAGCGCGCATCACCTTGATCGTCATATAGTCCTTGAGCACGTCGATCGGCGCATCGGCGAACACCTTCGCCTCGCCCGCCACTGCGCTTGGCTGGGCGACGATATAATAGGGCTGGCCGCCCATTCCTTCCTGACCGACATATTGCGCCCAGGGGAAGCCGGGCGCCTTGGCCTCGATATCGGCAAAGGTCAGCTTGTTATAGCGCTTGTCGGCGTCGCGGCTTTCGATCCGCGTCCAGTGAACCTCGGCAATCGCCTTTTCGAGCTCGAACACCGCATTGGCGCGCGCCGTCGCGTCGCTGACGCCGGTGAAGCCCAGCATCGTCGCGAGATAGGCCTTATACTTGTCGCGCGTCGCGGCGAGCTTGGGATCGTCCTTCAGATAATAGTCGCGATCGGGCAGGCCGAGGCCGGCTTGCCCCAGATTGACGACATAGGTCTGCGGGTCCTTGCTGTCCTGCGCCACGCCCATGCCGAAAAAGCCGCCAACGCCATAGCGCGTCAGCTTCGCCATCTCGACCGCGAGGGCGGTTTTATCCTGTGCGGCGGCGATGTCGGCGAGCCAGGGCTTGATTGGGTCAATACCCTTTGCATCCGCTGCCGCCTCATCCATGAAGCTTGCATAGAAATCGCCGATCTTGGTGCCGGGCGTCTTCGCGGCGCCTTCCAAGATGCTCTTGGTCTGCTCGTTTGACACGTCCTGCAGGACGTTGAACATGCCCCATGTCGCGCGATCAGCAGGAATTTCCGTTGTCTTGTCCCAGGTGCCGCCCGCATAAGCGGCAAAATCGTCACCCGGTTTCACGCTGGTGTCCATGCCGGCCACGTCAAAGCCGAACGTGCCGATCTTGGGCCTGGCAGCGGTAGAAGCGGCTGGCGCCGTGCTTGCCTTGCCCTTGTGCGCGGCCGGCTTGGCCAGCGCGACACCGGTCAACGCGACGCCGACGAGCAGAGCAGATGTTACAACCGAACGACGCATGGGGATGTTTCCTCTCTGGGATCAGATGCTTGTTATGGTGCCGTGGTTTATTGCGCTGACACGGTTAGTCAACGCGATTGTGGCGCGGCTCGTGCAGTTTGGCCAAATGGCCGGAGCTGTTGCGCGTCAGCCACGGTCGCGCATCAGGCGCGCCTGTTCGCGCTTCCAATCGCGCTCCTTGATCGTTTCGCGTTTGTCATGCGCTTTCTTGCCCTTGGCGAGCGCGAGTTCCACCTTCGCGCGGCCGCGGGCGTTGAAATAGACGGTCAGCGGCACCAGCGTCATGCCCTCACGCGCCACCGCGCCGTGGAGCTTGTTGATCTCGCGCTCATGCAGCAGCAATTTGCGGGGGCGGCGCGGCTCGTGGTTGAAACGGTTGCCATGACTCCATTCGGGGACATTGGCGTTGACCAGCCAGACCTGCCCGTCCTTCACCTCGGCATAGCTTTCCGCGATCGACCCCTGGCCAAAGCGCAGCGACTTCACCTCGGTACCGGTCAGCGCGATGCCCGCCTCAAACACGTCATCAATGGCATATTCAAACCGCGCCCGCCGGTTTTCAGCGACGATCTTGGTCTTTTGAAACAAGGGAGGCTTGGGGCGGGCCATAGGGGGTGGGCGTTTACTCAGTCGGCCCTCGCGGGGAAAGGGCCATCGAACAACCTGCACCAAAATGGCTGGAAATAGCCGTCATCTTCACGATCAACTAACTAAACCGCCTATAATTTTGGTGCGTTATGCACGCGCGCGTCGTCATCTCGCTTCAACCTGCTTGCCGCATGCTGCACGTGCGACTCGAAGGTTTTTTCAGCCTGGCTGATGTCGCCGCCTATGAAACGGCCTTCCAGCAGGCCCTGATCGACCTGGGCGCCGGGCCCAACGAGCATCTGACCCTGTGCGATGCCTCGGCGGCGGCGCTGTCAACGGCTGAAGTCACTGCGGCCTTTCAACGCGTTATTGCCAAGCCCGAAAACCGTTCCCGGCGCTGCGCCTTGGTCGTGGATGGCGCGCTGGCACGGATTCAGGCGCGGCGCACCGCCGACCGGGACGATGTCATGCTGTTCGATAATGTCCCCGCGGCCCGAAAGTGGCTGCTGAACGCCGCCCGCGAGGCCGCCTGACCGAGGATACGTCCGCTATTGCCCAGCCGCTATCCCGGCCAACGCCGCATCCACCGCACGCTGGCTCGCCCCGCCGGGCCAGGTCATCCGCCGCTAGGCACATCCTGGCGACATGAACCTCGTACGCCCTTTATTCTCCGTGGACGAGGGCCCGCACGATAAGCCAGACAAGCAGCACGGCGGTTGGGTAAAATGTCAGCCCAAAGCCGAAGGCCCGGGCCCAGGGCGCCTGGCGATAGCCGACCCAAAACGCCGCACGACCGACGATGAACAGCGCGCTCAGCATCGGCACCAGTGTGGCTGCAGAGCCAGGAGCCAAAACCGCGAGCGCCGTCCAGGCGAAGGCAGCAAGAACCGCCTGTTCGAGCGTGTTCTGGAGATAGCGCAAGGCGATTTCGGTCGACGGGTCACCGCCGGTACCCCCGTCTATCTCGCGATCAACAAAGAAGCGACGATTGGCGACGGCGCCGATGCCCGCCAAAAGGCACGCCGCCGGACCAAGCAAATAGCGCACCGTCACGGTCAAAGCTTTAGCCTGGTCAACAGGCCCCGTCGATCGATCGGCGGCGGTCGTCCAGGCGATGGCCGTGACGAGCGCGGCCAGCGCCATGCCGACAAAGATCCTGAGGCGCTTGGCGCCGGGCGACAGCGGCTCAGTCAATTCCAGCCGCCGCCAGCGCCGCATCCACCACGCGCTGGCTCGCCTCGCCAGGCCAGGTCATCGGCAGGCGCAGGCCGGTGGGGAAATCCGGCCTCACCTTGCTCAGCGCATATTTCGCCGGCCCAGGCGACGCATCGGTAAACATTGCGATGTGAAGGGGGTAGAGCCGATCGTGCAGCGCCAGCGCCTTCGCCTGATCGCCCGCGGCCCATGCCGCCTGAAATTCGGCGCACAAACGCGGCGCGACGTTGGCGGTAACCGAGACGCACCCCACCCCGCCCTGCGCGTTGAAGGCCAGCGCGGTCTCGTCATTGCCCGAAAGCTGAACGAAATCGGCGCCGCAGCCCAGTCGCTGCTCGGTGACGCGGCCCAGATTGCCGGTCGCGTCCTTGACGCCGATGAAGACGCCCGGAAACGCCTTGACGATGCGCGCCATCGTGGCGGGCTGAATGTCGGTCACGGTGCGGCCGGGCACGTTATACAGCACCACCGGCAGCGGCGCTTCCTTCGCAACCGCCTCACAATGCCGGAAAATACCTTCCTGGCTGGGGCGATTATAATAAGGCGGCACCATCAGCGCGGCGTCGGCGCCAGCCGCCTTGGCCGCCTTCACATTGGCGATGGCGACGCGCGTGTCGTTCGACCCCGCCCCAGCCAGCACCGGCACGCGCCCGCGCACCTGATCGACACAGACCTTGACGACGTTGAAATGCTCCTCGGCGGTCAGCGTTGCGGCCTCGCCCGTGGTGCCGCAGGGGACGAGCGCGCTCGATCCTTCCGCCAATTGCCATTCGATGAAATCGCGATATGCCGCCTCGGCAAAGGCGCCCATCTGGTCGAATGGCGTCACCAGCGCCGGAATTGACCCCGAAAACATCGAATTCGTCCCCTTTTGGTGGCCTTGACGCGTCGGTAAGCCTCTTTTTCAATGGCGCAAATAGGGGCGAATATCCTATCATGTCCACATGCTGACGACGCTGCTTCGCACTGCCCTTATTGCCACCGCTTCCTGGTTCGCGACGGCGTCGGCCAATGTGCAGGATCAGCTTGATCAGTTGCGCGGCCAGCTTCAACAAATTCCTGCCTCGCCCGATCAGACAAGCGCGCTCGCCCAGGCAATCGCGCAGTGGAAGCAGCTGCAACAGACGCCCAACCTGCCGTTTGACAGCTATTCGAGCTTCCTGCTCGCTCATCCCGGCTGGCCGAACGAAACCGCGCTGCGCAAGTCGGCCGAGCGCGCGCTCGATAGCTATGCCTGGTCGCCGGGCGTCGTGGTCGGTTATTTTCGTCGCTTCCCGCCGTTGACGACGAGCGGGCAGGTCCGCTTTGCCGAGGCTCTGTCCGCCGTCGGGCTGACCGATGACGCCAATCAGGCGGCGCGCGCGGCGTGGACCCAGCCCAATTTGTCGCCCACCGATGAGGGCAAGATCATCGCCCGTTTCGCCGGGGCATTGACCAGCGAAGATCATGACGCGCGGATGGACCGGCTGCTTTGGGCAGGCTCGCTCGCCGCGGCGCAGCGCGAATTGCCGCTGACCAGCGGGGCCAAGCGCGACCTGTTTGCGACTCGCCTCGCTTTCCGCACCAACGCCGCCGATGCTGCCGAACGCGCGACATCGACGCTGGCGCTTTATGCCACCGATGCCGGCTATGTCGCGGACCGGGCCATCTGGCTGAAAATCTCCGGCCAGAATGATGCCGCGCGCGCCTGGCTTGCCCAGCCGCATAGTCTGGCGCGGCCTCCCGCCAATGCACAGGCATGGATTGACACGCTGCTCGGCACCGCGCGCGGCGCCCAGGGCGACGCGCAATATCAGGTCGCGTTCGACATCGCGCGCCGCGTCGATGACACCTATGCGCCCGGCACCGATATCAGCGCCCGCCCTTATGGTGAGCGTGATGCCTATACCGATTTGACCTGGCTTGCCGGGCAATTGGCGCTGAAGACGCTAGCCCAGCCGGCCGCTGCGGTTGCGATGTTCGATCATTATGCGGCCGGATCGGTTTCGCCATCGATCCACGCCAAGGGCTGGTATTGGGCGGGCCGCGCCGCCGAGGCGGCCGGACAAAAGGATCAGGCCGCCGCCTATTTCGCGCGCGCCGCCCAATTACCTGACCAGTTTTACGGCCAGCTCGCCAGCGAACATCTGGGCCAGCCACTGCGCCCGCCGCCCGATGTCGTTGCCCGCCCCGTCCTTCCCGCTGAACGCGAGGCATTTTACAACAGCGAACTGGTCCGCGCCGCCCGCTATCTGGGCACCACCGGCGCGCATGAGGACCAGACCGCTTTTGTCCGCCAGATTGCGATCAACGCCAAAACCGATGCCGATCATGTGCTGGCGATTGAGCTGTCGCGCACGCTCGCCCGGCCCGATCTGGGGGTGATGGTCGGGCGCTCGGCGCTGAAGAATGGCCTGACCGATTATGCCGCCACCGGCTTTCCCAGCGTATCGGTGCCCGCCGGCGAGGCCGATGCCTGGACGATGATCCACGCCATTGCGCGCCAAGAAAGCCAGTTTGACCGGGCCGCCATCAGCCATGCCGGCGCGCGCGGGCTGATGCAGCTGATGCCCGGCACCGCGCGGCAAACGGCGGAGAAAATCGGGCTGTCCTATGACGCGGCGGCGCTGACCCAGGACCCGCAATATAATATTCAGATCGGCTCGGCCTATTTCCAGAAACTGTTCGATTTCTATGGCAGTTATCCGCTGGCGGTCGCCGCCTATAATGCCGGGCCGGGCAATGTGAACAAATGGCTCGCCGCCAATGGCGATCCGCGCATGGGCCAGGTCGACATGGTCGATTGGATTGAAGCCATCCCGATTTACGAAACCCGCAATTATGTTCAGCGCGTGCTCGAAAATGCCGTGGTCTATGATTTGCTCAACCCCAACCATGCGCGTTCGACGGGCAATGCGCGGCTGAGCTGGTATCTGGGACGGAAGCCGGGTTAAACCGCAGCGCTTTTCATCTCGAGGAGCGCAAATGACAAAGCCATCAAGCCCGGCTTATCGCTGAACGGCGTCGCTGGTGCCCGCAATGACGGGATTTATCTGGAACGGCCTGGGCCATAGACTGGCGGCATGGATCATCCCCCCAACTACATCACCCCCGCCGGCTTTGCCGCGTTGCGCGCCGAATATGATCAGCTGCTTGGCGATGAACGCCCCAAGCTCGTCGACGTCATCGCCTGGGCGGCGGGCAATGGCGACCGGTCGGAAAATGGCGACTATATTTATGGCCGCAAGCGACTGCGCGAGATTGACCGGCGGCTGGGCTGGCTCGCCAAGCGGATGAAGGCGGCAAAGGTTGTCGACCCGGCGCAGGCGCCCGACAAGAGCCGCGTTTGGTTTGGCTGTACCGTCACCATCGCCGATGAGGATGACAATCACCGCACTTTGTCGCTGGTCGGTGATGACGAAGCAGAGGCGGGCGCTGGCAAGATCGGCTGGAACGCCCCCATCGCTCGCGCGCTGCGCGGCGCCGCCATCGGCGACGT
>JBOFDB010000150.1:0-2643 GCA_051646545.1 Sphingomonas sp. | reverse complement strand
GGCGAACGCCAAGGCGCTCGAAACCTCCAGCCAGATTTCGCAGACGATCTTCCAGATCCAGTAACGCAAAGGGGCTGAGGGGCCGAGGCCATGGACAAGCTGATCTACACTGCTGCTTCGGGAATGCGCGGGCATATGGCCGCGCAGGCCGCGATCGCCAACAATATGGCGAATATCGCGACCACCGGCTTTCGCGCCGACCGCACGGTGTTCGATCGACTGGACGTGACCGGCCCCGGCTTCGACACGCGCCAGCCGACGTCCGAAGAAGTCATCGACGCCGATCGCAAGAACGGCGCCGTCACCGCCACCGGGCGCCCGCTTGATGTCGCGATCAGCGGGGATTCCTGGCTGGCGGTGCAGGCAACCGATGGCAACGAGGCCTATACCCGGCGCGGCGATTTGCAGATTTCGCCCTCGGGCGTGCTGGAAACCGGCGACGGCTTCCCGGTCATCGGCCAATCGGGCCCGATCACGGTGCCGCCGGCGCAGCAAGTGTCAATCGGGGCGGATGGTTCGGTGCTGATCGTGCCGCCCGGCGGCGGTCCGGGTGCGGTGCCGCAGGCGATCGACAAGCTGAAGCTGGTCTCGCCCAAGGGGACGGCGACCGTCAAAGGCCTCGACAATCTGCTCCATGTCCGGGGCGGCGGCGTGCTGCCGCAAGATGTCGACGCCAAGGTTCAATCGGGGTCGCTCGAAGGGTCCAACGTCAACATGGCGCAGGTGCTGATCGATATGATCCAGAACCAGCGCGAATATGAAGTGCAGGCCAATTTGGTCAAGGAAGCCAAGAACATGGACGAAAGCGCCGCATCGCTGATGCGGTTGCCTTCGTAAGGGGAGTAACAGGCAATGGGTAATGCCGCCATGCAGATCGCGCGGACTGGGCTTGACGCTCAGGACATGCGCATGCGGGTCATTTCGAACAACCTCGCCAACGTCAACACGACGGGGTTCAAGCGCGACCGCGCTGCCTTCGAAACGCTCGCTTATCAGACGATCACCGAAGCAGGCGCGCCCAACACCGCCGACTCAAAATATGCGATTGGCCTCAATCTCGGCACCGGTGTGCGCATCGCTGGCACGGCGCGGATCGACACGCAGGGGACGCTGTCGACGACCGGCAATGCCTTTGACGTCGCGCTGGATGGCGATGGCTATTTTCAGGTGCTATTGCCCGGCGGCACGCTGGGCTATACCCGCGCGGGCAATTTTTCCCGCTCGGCAGAGGGCTTGCTGGTGACGGCGGAGGGCTATCAGGTCCAGCCGGGCATCACCATTCCCCCCGGCGCCACCTCGATCACGATCGGCAATGACGGCACCGTCTCGGCGCTGATCCCCGGCCAGACCAACCCGACGCAATTGGGGCAGTTGCAGGTCGCGACGTTCCCCAATGCCGCTGGCCTGGCCGCCAAGGGCGACAATTACCTGACCGAAACCGCCGCGAGCGGCGCCCCCAATCTCGGCATCGCCGGGCAGGACGGGCGCGGCCACATCCGCCAGGGCATGCTCGAAGGATCGAACGTCAATGTCGTCGAGGAACTCGTCGACATGATCGAGACGCAGCGCGCCTATGAGGTCAATTCCAAAATGATCAACGCGACCGATGAGATGCTGAAATATGTCAACCAGAATGTCTGATCGCCGCTCCCTGTCGCGCGCGCTGGGCGGCGTCGCCGTCGCTACGCTGGTCGCTGCCCTGCTGGTGCCGGGCAGCGTCGAGGCGAAATTGTTCGGCAAGAAAAAGCCGGCGACCGATTTCACGACGATGACGCCGCCAATGGCGCCACCCCCGCCGCCGCCCGCCAATGGATCCATCTATCAGGCGTCGACGGGCTATTCGGCGCTTTACGAAGGGTGGCGCGCCAAGCGCGTCGGCGATCCGCTGACCATCGTGCTCGTTGAAAGCACTGCGGCCACCAAATCGTCGAGCTCCAAGCTCGACAGCACGGGTGGCATTGGCCTTACCCCGCCCAAGACCGGCCCGCTCGCTTTCGACCCCGGCATGGCGCAGGCCAGCGGCAATCGCAGCTTCAACGGCCAGGGCACCGCCGACCAATCGAACAGCCTGACCGGATCGGTCAGCGTCACGGTCGCGCAGGTTTACCCCAATGGCACGATGCTGGTGCAGGGCGAAAAGCGCGTCACGCTGAATCGCGGCGACGAATTCATCCAGATCCGGGGCATTGTCCGCATGGCCGATGTCGACGCCGAAAACAGCGTGCCATCGACCCGCGTTGCTGACGCGCAGATCGCATACACCGGCAAGGGCGATGTCGCCCGCGCCGCGCGTCAGGGGTGGCTGGCGCATTTCTTTGGCATCATCAGCCCGTTCTGATGGGGGGACGCATGAAGTCGATGATACGCCTGATGCTTGGCATGCTCGCCGCGATGCTGGTTGCCCAGCCCGCGCTCGCCGATCGCGTCAAGGATCTGGGCAGCTTCCAGGGCATCCGTTCCAACCAGTTGACCGGCTATGGCATCGTCGTCGGGCTGCCCGGCACGGGCGACGACAATCTGGAATATACCGTCCAGTCGTTAAAGGGCGTTGCGTCGCGCTTTGGCCTGCAACTGCCGGTCAGTGCCAATCCCGCGCTCAAAAATGCCGCCGCCGTGATCATCACGGCGGAGCTGCCGCCCTTC
>JBOFDB010000192.1:0-1057 GCA_051646545.1 Sphingomonas sp. | reverse complement strand
CAGGCTGCCGGCGAGGCTGTCGGCATTGACCAGGTTGCCCGAGGTCACCTGATAGGTCAGGCCCGGATTGGCGTCGCCATAGGCGCGGCTCGCGGCATCGGCGGTCACCGTGATGGCCCGCTGGGTGACCGTCAGGTTCGCCCCGACATAGGTAATGGCATAGTTGGCGTTGCCGAGCGTCCCCTGAGTGATCGCATAGCCACCGACACCCGAGGCTGGGGTCGCGCCGGTGGCCAGGCTGCCGGCGAGGCTGTCGCCGTTGACGAGGCCGCCCGGCGTCACCTGATAGGTGAAACCCGGGTTGACGTCGCCATAGGCGCGGCTCGCCGCATCCGCCGTCACCGTGATGGCACGCTGCGTAACGGTCAGGTTCGCGCCGGTATAGGTGATGGAATAATTGGCGTTGCCGAGCGTGCCTTGGGTGATCCCGTAGCTGCCGACACCGGACGTGGTCGTCGCGCCGGTGGCGAGCGCGCCGCTCAGCGTGTCCGAGAACAGGAGCCCGGCCGCCTGATAGGTCAGCGCCGGATCGGCGTCGCCATAGCTGCGGCTGGCGGCATGGGCCGCGACCGTCATGGCGCGCGGCGTGATGGTCAGATCGGCGCCGACATAGGTGATCGCGTAATTGGCATTGCCGAGCGTGCCTTGGCCGATCGCGTAGGCGCCGACCCCGGTCGTATTGGTCGCGCCGGTCGCGAGCCCCCCGGTCAGCACATCGCCGGTGACCAGGCTGCCGCTCGATATCTGATAGGTCAGCGCCGGATTGGCGTCGCCATAGATGCGCGTCTTGCCATCAGCCGTCACCGTGATCGCCCGCTGGGTGACCGTCAGGCTGCCGGAACCGCTGAAGTTCAGGGCATAGCCGGCAAGCGATGTCACGGTTCCCTGAGCGATCGAGATGGCGTAGCCGCCGCCGGCGGCGGTCGAGGCCCCCGTGCCGGCCGAGGCCAGGACGGGCGCACCGGCGAAGACAGTCGCCGCGCTGTCGCCGAGATAGGCGCCGCTGACACCCGGGTCGATGCCGGTCACCGCGTAGCGGCCCTGGAGCGCCGCCGCG
>JBOFDB010000012.1:0-1971 GCA_051646545.1 Sphingomonas sp. | reverse complement strand
GATCAGCACGCCGACCAGCGGCGCGACGGCGGCCCGCTTCATGGTGATTTCTCACTGGGCGCTCATTGCCCGGCCTTGACGTGGATCTTGCGCGCCGCAGCGGCGACTGCTGCGGTCGACATCGTTTCCAGGGGCAATTTCAGGAAGGCCGCGATGCGCTTTTCCAGTTCGCCATAGGCGACCTCGAACGCCGCCCGCCGCGCTTCCAGCGGCTCGACATGCGCCGGGTCGTCAATCCCCCAGTGCGCCGTCGCCGGATGCCCCGGCCATACCGGGCAGGCCTCGCCGGCCGCGCTGGCGCAGACGGTGAAGATGAAGTCCATCGGCGGCATCCCCGGCTCGGCAAATTCGCCCCACGACTTGCTGCGCGGGTGGCCGGCGTTCGGCCATGGCACGCCGTGCGCCGCCAAGGTTTCCAGCGCCACCGGATTGACCTTGCCGCTCGGCTGGCTGCCGGCCGAGAAGGCATGAATGCGCCCGCGCCCGAGATGATTGAACAAGGCCTCGCCGAGAATCGAGCGCGCCGAATTGCCGGTGCACAGCACCAGAACGTTGAAGGTCCTCATGCGCAGCTTTCCGTGGCACAGGCATCGACGAGCTCACCGCAACCGAGACCGCCGCAGCAATCCTCGGTCAGGTAACGCAGCAACTCGTTCATCGCGCCGTAATTGGTCGAATAAAAGACGAAACGCCCCTCCTGCCGCGAGCCGGCCAGCCCGGCGGCGACCAGTTCCTTGAGGTGAAAGGTCAGGCGACCGTTCGCTTCGATCTGCAGCGCTTCGGCAATCTTGCCGACCGACAGCCCGGGCGCCCCGGCACGCACCAGCAGGCGGAAGATTTGCAGACGGGTTTCATGGGCCAGCGCACCCAGCGCAGTCACGGCAGATTTTGATTCCATATTTCAATAACCGTTAAAATATTTGCGAATCTTAATGGCTTTTTACACCAGCAGGCAACCGGCAAGGTCGACCGCGCCGGGCGCGGCAGATTAAAATCGGGCCGATGCCCGTTCAGGAAACACCCAGCACGCAGCGCGCCCTGCTCCTTGAGATTGCCGAGTTAAAGCGTCAGCTCGCTCAGGAAACAAGCCGCACAAAGCGCGCCCTGCAACTGGCGATTGCGGCTTCGCTGCTCCTGCATGGCCTGGTCCTGCTGATTCCACGGCAGGAGCCGCCGGTTTCCCGGCCACCGGCCACCCGCCTCGAAGCCAGCCTCGCCGCACCCGCCCAGAAGCCGCAGCCAGCCACCGTGCCGCCGGTGGCCGCCGCCCCGCGCAAGGCCGAACCGGCTCGGCCACAGCAGACCCGGCGGCCGGTGCTGGCGGTCAACAAGCCGAAAGGACAGGCGGCGAGCCAGCCGGCCCCGAAATGGACGGTGGCGCAGAAGGCGGAAATGAACGACTTCCTGCGCGAACTCGAAGGCCAGGCGCAGGCCCGCCCGCGCCCCGACCTCGCCCAGCGCTCGCTGTCCATGGCCCGCGAATTTGCCCGGCAGCAGGCGCGCCAGGACCGGGAAGGCAGCGAAATCCTCGAACTGCTGCCCAACGCCCAGCCGGTCGACCCGTTCAGCCTGGAAATGTACCTCGACGCGCTGGTCAAGAAACTCAACCGCAGCGCCGGCTTCGTGCGCAACGATCCGCGCAGCCACGGGATGAAAAAGGCGTCGGTTCAGGTGCGCCTGAACCCGGACGGCTCGCTGAAGAATTTCCGCATCCTCAATGCCGGCGACCAGCAGGACCAAATCGCCTTCATCAAGTCGGTGGTCGAGCAGGCGGTGCCCTTCGCCCCCTTCCCCGGCGACCTGCGGCGCTCGGCGAGCGCGCTCAACATGGTGATCTGCATCCAGCCGGCGAGCGGCGCTGGCGGCGGTTTCGGCTTTTCGCGACTGCCGGAAGGAAGCGGCTGTTGAGGTTCGCTGCCGCCTACTCCAGGCGGTTCGAGCGGGTTTCCAGCATCGCGCGAAGGGCCGCCT
>JBOFDB010000046.1:0-10754 GCA_051646545.1 Sphingomonas sp. | reverse complement strand
TCGCGAATTCTAGAATCGACATGGCTCAAACGACGCGGGCTAAAGCCTCGCCGATCATCGCCATTCGTACTCCACAACCTCCTTTCGGTTTGCTTCCGTGGTGCTTCCGCGACCTCGAATGCGATTTTCGTGCTTCCTTTGAGTTTCGCCAATCGCTTGGTTTAACTCATTTTTCTCGACACTCACCGTTACGAGCTTGACAGGAGCCTTGCCTTCGGAGGGCAGCGCTCTATCCAGCTGAGCTACGGGTGCATCGCCTGGGGACCAGCGCCTAGCAAAGCGGCGCGGGCTTTGCCAGTCGTTAAGTTGCCCGGGCACTGCCCAAGCGCGATCAACGATATTTCTTGTCGATCGTTACCGGCTGAAACTGGCCCAGCCCGCAGCTTGCACCGCCGACATCAGGCGGCGAGTGGAGCACCGTGATGATGTCGGTTGAACACAGCTCATTCTGGCTGGTCGCATAGCCAAATCGCTGCTCAAAGCCGAGTTCCGGGCACGAATAAGGCAAGCTGTTACGATAGACCTTGCCGCCGCTCATCACAAAATCGATCACCTGATTGCTGCGCACCCGGCTTTCGCGGATCTGGATGATCGGGATGCAGCTGACCGGCTTGCCGTCGGGCACCGCTTCGGGGATTTTCGGCGCGTCAGCAGCCGCAATCAGCACGAGCGGCGCGAGCAGCATCAGGGCGATGGGCTTAGGCATTGGCGGAGGCTCCCTTCGCTTTTGACGCGCGCGCGGGCGCGGGCGTCTTGGCCTTGAACGCACATAAATCGGCGACCGGACAGCGCCAGCATTCCGGCGACCGCGCTTTGCACACATATCGGCCAAGCAAGATTAACCAGTGATGAGCATGGACGCGGAACGGCGCGGGCGTCGCCTTGTCGAGCTTGAGTTCAACCGCGAGCGGTGTCTTGCCGCGGGCCAGGCCAGTGCGATTGCCGACGCGGAAGATATGGGTGTCGACCGCGAAAGTCTCCGCGCCATAGGCCACGTTCAGCACGACATTTGCGGTCTTGCGGCCGACCCCGGGCAGTTGCTCGAGCGCGTCGCGCGTCGTGGGAACCTCCCCGCCATATTGGTCGACCAGGATCTGGGAAAGCGCGATGACGTTCTTGGCCTTGGCATTGAACAGGCCGATGGTCTTGATGTGCTCCTTCAGCCCGTCTTCGCCAAGGACAAGCATCTCGGCGGGAGTCTTGACCTTCTCGAACAACCGGCGCGTCGCCTTATTGACTCCGACATCGGTCGATTGTGCGGAAAGCACGACCGCGACCAGCAATTGATAGACGTTGCCGTAAGCGAGTTCGGTTTCCGGATGGGGATTGTCGGCGGCAAGACGCGCATAAAACTCGATCACCTGCGCCTTGTTCATCGCGATTAAAGGCCAAGCACCTGGTTCATGTGATAACGCCCGGCGGGCTTGCCCGCGAGCCAGAGCGCGGCCGTAATCGCGCCATGGGCAAAGATCGCGCGGTCCTCGGCGCGATGGGTGAATTCCAGCCGCTCGCCATTGCCGGCAAAGATGACGCTATGATCACCGGCGACGGTGCCGCCGCGCAGCGAGGCAAGGCCGATCGTTCCGGTGGCGCGATCGCCCGACAAGCCGGCGCGACCGATAACGCCAAGCTCGCCCAGCGTCGCCCCCCGCCCAGCGGCGGCGGCTTCGCCCAGCATCAGCCCGGTGCCGGAGGGCGCGTCGATCTTGGCGCGGTGATGCATTTCGACGATTTCGATATCCCAATCGGGCGACAACCGCTGCGCCGCGTCGCGCACCAGCTTGGCAAGCAAGGTGACGCCAAGCGAGGTATTGCCCGTCTGCAAAACGGCAATATCGCGCGCCGCTTCTTCAACCAGAGCGAGGTTGGCGGCGCCAAGACCGGTGGTGCCGATCAGGATGGGCGTGCCGGCCGCGCGCGCTGCCGCAAGATTGGCAGCCAAGGCGCCCGGCACGGTAAAGTCGACCAGAACATCGGCCGCCTTGGCCAGCGCGGCAGGGTCGCCGCCAGCGTCGATCCCCCCCGCCAGCGTCGCGCCATAATCGCCGATCAACGCGGCGATGGCGCGCCCCATCCGCCCGGCGCTTCCCAATATGCCGATTGCGGTCATTGCCAGATTCGTCCCTGCTGCTTCCCGCGCCGATCCATGGCAGAAGGCGCGCCAGGGGAACAGGCCTCAACTGTCGCTGGCACCCAAAATGCTGCCCAAAATACCGCCAATTGCCGCGCCTGCCGCGCTGCCGCCCGCTAGGCCGCCGATCCCGGCGCCAATCCCGGCGCCGCGCGCCTCGCGATCGCCGGGCAAGTGCCGCGCGATTTCCTCGGCCAGGTTGAGAATGGGCATCGATTGCAGCCAGATTTTGCCGGGTCCGGTCAGTGTTGCGAGGAACAGCCCCTCGCCGCCGAACAGCACGTTGCGAAAGCCGCGCAGCATCTGGATGCTGGTCTGCACGCTTGGCTCCTGCATGCCGATATGGCCGGCATGGACGAGCAGTCGCTCCCCGGGGAGCAGGGTTTTTTCGACGACCTCACCCGACAAATCGAGGAACACGGTGCCCGGCCCGGTGACCTTCTGCAGGATAAACCCCTCGCCTGCGAACAGCCCGGCGCCAAAGCGCTGCTGAAACGCAATTTCCAGCTGCACCGACATTTCGGCGCACAGAAAGGTTTCCTTGCGGCAGATCAGCGATTGCTGCGGTTGCAGGTTGACCGCAATGATCTGCCCCGGAAAGCGCGGCGCAAAGGCGACATGGCCGGGGGCATCGGCGGTAAATTCGGTGACGAACAGGCTGCCGCCCGACAATGCCCGTGCCAGCCCCGCCAAAATGCCGCCGCCGGTGTGAGTGTCCATGCGGATGCTGTCGCTCATCCACGCCATCTGGTGCGTCTGGCTGTAGAGCTTTTCGCCGCGATCAAGGTCGATCGAAACGGTCTGCATCGTGGTGCCGGAAATTTCGTAGCGCATGGCAGGCTTTCCCTTGCTGGTTCGCGGGTGCCCTATACCAATAACACGGCGCCGTGTCGCGGGGAAGGTGCAGCGTCGCTAGCCGCTCAAGCGCTAGGCTTCACGATCAACGCTGCTCGAACGGCCGGATGCCCGCGCCCAGCCGGTTGACCCCCACCAGCAATCGCTCGCGGCTAGCATCCGCCACAAAGGCCGGCGCTTTCGCCTGCCCCGGTGCAAGGCTGGCCGTGTTGTCCTCGACGCGCAGCCCCGCCGACCGATATTTGCGCTGTTCGGCGGCGACCGCGATGAACGCCGTCCAGTTTTCCTTGTCGGGGCCTTGGACGAAGGTGTTGCCTGCAATCACCCCTGTCGCGCCTTCGGGCAAGTCGATCGCGTAATTGGTTTTGTGGCCACTGGAGTCATCAAAGCTGTTGTTGGTAATGGCGACCTGCGGCACGCGCAGCTTGACATAATGGCCGCCGCGCCCGCGTTCGAAGCGCGAATTGGTGACACGGACAATGCCGGTCGACGCCAGATAGATGGAATGCGCGCAATCGACCGTCTCGTCGCACTGACCAAGACCGGCAAAGGTGGAATGGTCGATCGTAATCGTCGTCGGTTGATCGGTTGCGCCAAGAATGCCTTCCTGGCTGTCGAGAAACATCGAGTTGGTAACGCTCAAATTGCCAATCTCGATGCGGATGCCCGCGCCATTGCCGTCATGCACGCGCATGTTGCGGAAGATGAGGCCGTCAACGGTCGATCCCGCGCCGCGCAGCACCAGCGCCGCCTTGTCCTCGCAGGTCGCGCCATCGAAGATTACCGAACCCGGCTGCACCGCGCGGAAAGTGATATGCCCGGCCTGCTGGATGCCGCATTGTCGATAGGTACCGGGCGCAATCAGAATCGTCGCATCCTGCCCGCGCACCGACATCAGCGCGTCCTGCAGCCGCGCAAAGGACTGGCCGGTTTCCTTAACCGTAAAGGGCGCACGGGTATCTTGCGCGCTCCCCGGGAAAGCAGCCATCACGATCAGCAAGGCAAAGATTGCGCGCGGCGTCATGCCGACCTTGTGCGCTGCTGCTTGTTCCTTGTGAAGGCGAATAGGTGGTTAACCACGGTCCCCAGAAAAATGCGGCGATTAAACCGATGTGGATGAATTCGCCCTCGTTACGGGCGTTGAACGACTCGCCGGGTTCGATGACGTTGAGCCGCTTGCCGTCCGGCAGGCACATCATCGAAGGGAAACAGCATGTCTGGAGACAATCCCAGCTTCCCCATCGCGACAGCGGCGGTCAGCTATTTCGATCCGAATAACAGCAATGCACTGGCGATCCATGTGTTTTCGACGGATGGGTATAGTGTGACGGAGCGTTACATTACCTCCAACGGTAATGGCTGGCAGACCGGCCCGCTCAATCAAAGCGGAACGGCAGTGTCAGCTACGGCTTGGAACGATTCCGCAGGCTCGCATATCCGCGTTTACTGCACCAGCGCTGACAGCACGACCGAATGGTGCTGGGATCCCGGCAGCACCGCCTGGACACAGGGCAATTATACCAACATCTGATCCGCCGGTGACGGGGGCGAGGCGCTCGCCCCCGTCAATCCAAATTAGGCCGCAGCCAGCGCGTCGCCTGTTCAACGCTCACCCCGCGCCGCGCCGCATAATCTTCGACCTGGTCGATGCCGATCCGCGCGACGCCGAAATAGCTGGCCTGGGGGTGGCCAAAATAAAAGCCGCTCACCGCTGCGGTCGGCAGCATCGCGAAGTTTTCGGTCAGGCTGATGCCGGTGGCGTGGTGCGCGTCGAGCAGCTTGAACAGGATCGGCTTCAGGCTGTGGTCGGGGCACGCGGGGTAACCCGGCGCCGGGCGGATGCCGCGATATTGCTCCTTGATCAACGCGTCATGATCGAGCTGTTCGCCCTCGGCATAGCCCCAAAGCGAGGTGCGGATATAGCGGTGCAGCCGCTCGGCAAAGGCTTCGGCAAGGCGATCCGCCAGCGCCTTGAGCAGGATGTCCGAATAATCGTCGATCGCCGCCTTGAAGCGGGCGAGGTGCGGCTCGATGCCGTGAATGCTGACCGCGAAGCCACCGATCCAGTCGCCATCGGGACTGATGAAATCAGCCAGGCACATGCTCGCCCGCCCCTCGCGCTTGGCAATCTGCTGGCGGAGGAAGGGCAGGCGCACATTCTCTTCGTTGTCGAGGTGTAGGACGACGTCATCGCCCTCACGCGCGCACGGCCACAACCCGGCGACGCCGCGCGCGGTCAGCCATTTCTCCTCGATAAGGCGGTCAAGCATCCTTTGCGCGTCGGCATAAAGGCTCCGCGCGCTATCGCCGACCACCTCGTCCTGCAGAATCGCCGGGTAGGTGCCGTGCAATTCCCAGGCGCGGAAGAAGGGCGTCCAGTCGATATAGTCACGCAGATCGCGCAAGTCCCAATCGGGGAAGCTGTGGACGCCCGGCAGAATCGGGCGCGGCGGCTTGAGCGCGAAGTCGGCCTCGAACGCATTGGCGCGCGCATCTTCCAGGCTCAGCAGCTCATTCTGCCCCTTGCCCTCGCGCGCCTGTCGCACGGCTTCGTAATCGGCGGCGGTCTTGGCGATGAAGCCCTCGGCCTGCGTATCGCTGACGAGCGTCGAGGCGACGCCGACCGCGCGGCTCGCATCGAGCACGTGAATCACCGGCCCGTGATAGGCGGGCGCGATTTTGAGCGCGGTGTGGACCTTGCTCGTCGTGGCGCCGCCGATGAGCAGCGGCATCGTCATGCCGGCACGCTGCATTTCCTCGGCGACCGTCACCATCTCGTCGAGGCTGGGGGTGATGAGGCCAGAAAGACCGATCATGTCGGCGTCATTGTCGTTGGCGGATTTCAGAATGTCGGACCACGGCACCATCACGCCCAGATCGACCACCTCGAAGCCGTTGCACTGCAGGACGACACCGACGATGTTCTTGCCGATATCATGGACGTCGCCTTTCACGGTCGCCATGATGATTCGGCCCTTACCGCGCGCGCCCGCCTGTTTCTCGGCCTCGATATAGGGGAGCAGGTGCGCGACCGCCTTCTTCATGACGCGGGCGGACTTCACCACCTGCGGCAGGAACATCTTGCCCGATCCGAACAAGTCACCGACGACGTTCATGCCGTCCATCAGCGGCCCCTCGATCACTTCGATCGGGCGGGCGTGCGCCTGGCGGGCTTCCTCTGTATCTTCAACGACATATTGGTCGATACCCTTGACCAGCGCATGTTCGAGCCGCTTGTTGACGCTCCAGCCGCGCCATTCCGCAGCCTGTTTCTCGGCAACCGCATCGGTGCCGCGATAGCGTTCGGCGAGCGCGACCAGCCGTTCGCCCGCTTCCGCGTCGCGGTTGAGGATGACGTCCTCGCAGGCAGTGCGCAGCTCGGGATCGATCGTGTCGTACACGTCGAGCTGCCCGGCATTGACGATCGCCATGTCGAGCCCGGCGGGAATCGCGTGATAGAGAAACACCGAGTGCATCGCGCGCCGCACCGGCTCGTTGCCGCGGAAACTGAAGCTGAGGTTGGAGAGTCCGCCCGAGATATGGACATGCGGGCAGCGCACACGGATTTCCTTGCACGCCTCGATAAAGTCGACGGCGTAGTTGTTATGCTCCTCGATGCCCGTCGCCACCGCGAAAATGTTGGGATCGAAGATGATATCCTCGGGCGGGAAGCCGATGCCGGTGAGGAGCTTATAGGCGCGTTCGCAAATCTCGACCTTACGGTCCTTGGTATCGGCCTGCCCCACCTCATCGAACGCCATGACGACGACGGCGGCGCCATAAGCCATCACCTTGCGCGCTTGCGACAGAAACTGAGCTTCGCCTTCCTTCATGCTGATTGAATTGACAATCGGCTTGCCCGACACGCATTTCAGCCCGGCCTCGATGACCGACCATTTCGAGCTGTCGATCATGAACGGCACGCGCGCGATATCAGGCTCGGCGGCGATCAGCTTCAGGAACGTGACCATCGCCGCTTCGGCATCGAGCAGGCCTTCATCCATGTTGATGTCGATGATCTGCGCGCCATTTTCGACCTGCTGGCGCGCAACCTCGACGGCCTTGGCGTAATCGCCGGCCATGATGAGCTTCTTGAACGCCGCCGAACCCGTAACGTTGGTGCGCTCGCCGATATTGACGAAAGTGGCAGTGGTGGTGGTGGTCATTGTGGCCTTCTGCTCCCTCTCCCCTTCAGGGGAGAGGGTCGGGGAGAGGGGAAGTTGGAGAGGGATAGGCAAGCCACAGCCCCTCTCCCAACCCTCTCCCCTGAAGGGGAGAGGGCTTCTTAAGATCAAGCCGCCATCGTCATCGGCTCCAACCCGGCGAGGCGCGTCACCACCGGCGGGGTGGGCAGCGCGCGCGGGGGAAGCGCCGCGACCGCATCGGCAATTGCCTTGATATGCGCGGGCGTCGATCCGCAGCAGCCGCCCAGCACATTGACCTGGCTGTTATCGGCCCAATCCTTGACGAGCGCGGCGGTCTGCGCGGGCAATTCGTCATATTGCCCCAGCTCATTGGGCAATCCGGCATTGGGATAGACCATGATCAGCGTGTCGGCGATGCCCGCCAGCGTCTTGACGTGCGGCCGTAGTTGCTCGGCGCCGAACGAACAGTTGAGCCCGATGGTTAGCGGCCGCGCGTGCCGCACCGCGTGCCAGAACGCCTCGACCGTATGACCCGAAAGATTGCGCCCCGACAAATCGGTCAGCGTCATCGACAGCATGATCGGCAACCGGCTGCCCGTCGCCCCGGCGAAAGCTGGCGCCGCCTTGGGGGAATTACCGCCCGCGATGCCAGCTTGCGCTGGCATGACGTTGTTGGTGAGCGCCGCTTCGGCCTCGATCGCCGCCATGATGCCAGCCTTGGCGTTCAACGTGTCGAACACCGTTTCGATCAGGATGAAGTCGGCACCGCCCTCGACCAGCGCGTCGATCTGCTCGCGATACACGTCCTTCAATTCGTCGAAATCGATTTCGCGGAAACCGGGATCGTTGACGTCGGGCGAGAGCGACAGCGTCTTGTTAGTCGGGCCAATCGCGCCGGCGACGAAGCGCGGGCGGCCATCGCGCGCCTCGAACTCGTCCGCCACGCGCCGCGCCAGCCGCGCGCTCTCTACATTGATTTCGCGCACCAGATGCTCGGCGCCATAATCGGCCTGGCTGATCCGGTTGGCGGAGAAGGTGTTGGTCTCGGCAATGTCGGCGCCCGCCTCGAAATAGGCACGGTGGATGCCTTCAGGGATGTCGGGCCGGGTCAGCGCGAGGATGTCGTTATTGCCCTTCTGGTCGCGCGTCAGCCCGAGCGAGCCGGCATAGTCCGCCGCCTCCAGCTTGCAGCGCTGAATTTCGGTGCCGAACGCGCCATCGGTGATCAGGATGCGCTTCGCGGCCTCGGCCAGAATTTGTTCGCGTTTGGTCATCGTCACTCTCAATCCGTCGCCCCAGCGAAAGCTGGGGCCGTTAAGTAAATTGTCCCCGATCCACGCGACCCCAGCTTTCACTGGGGTGACGCTCTACGCCGCTACCGCTTCCGCCACTCTCGCCCGCCGCCCCAGCAAGTGGCAGATCGCAAAGGCCAGTTCGGCGCGGTTGAGCGTGTAGAAGTGAAAATGGCGCACGCCGCCCGCGTAAAGCCGCCGACACATTTCGGCCGCCACCGTCGCCGCGATCAGCTGGCGCGCGGCGGGATGATCGTCGAGGCCATCGAACAGCCGGTCCATCCATTGCGGGATCGCCGCGCCGCACATGCCCGCAAACTTGCGCGTCTGCGCGACGTTCGAAACCGGCAGAATGCCGGGCGTGATCTCCGCGCTGATCCCCGCCGCCGCGCACGCATCGCGAAAGCGGAAATAGGTTTCCGGCGCGAAGAAGAATTGAGTGATCGCGCGCGTGGCGCCAGCATCGAGCTTGCGCTTCAGATTGTCGATATCGGCGGCAAGATCGGGCGAATCGGGATGTCGCTCTGGGTAAGCGGCGACCGAAATCTCAAAGGCGTGGCGCCGTTTCAGCCCCACGACCAGGGCAGCGGCATTGGCATAGCCGCCCGGATGCTCGGCATAGGTCTGGCCCGCGCCGGGCGGATCGCCGCGCAGCGCCACGATATGGCGCACGCCCGCGTCCCAATAAGCGTCGGCAATCGCATCTATCTCACCGCGGGTCGCCTCAACGCAGGTCAGGTGCGCGGCCGCTTGCAGACCGGTTTCGCGCTGAATGCGGGCAACCGTGGCGTGCGTCCGCTCCCGCGTCGAGCCGCCCGCGCCATAGGTGACCGAGACGAAGCGCGGCGCCATCGGCTCCAGCGTCTTGATCGCCTCCCATAATTGCTCGTCCATCTTCTCGCTTTTGGGCGGGAAGAATTCGAAGCTGACCGCCGCATCGCCCGCCAGATCGGCGAATAACGGCGCGTCGAGCGCGCGGCGGGCCTCCTCAAGCTCGGCGACGGAACGTATCATGCTGCTTTTACCTCTTTGAGCGGCGCGCCAAGCTTGCGCCCCAACCATAATTTGACGGTGAGTTCGCCGCCTTCCAGCGTCTCGACCCGCGCCATGGCGAGTCCCGCTGCGTCGAACCAGCCCGCGATCTGCTCATCGGAAAAGCCGAGCCGCGCATGCGCGTCGCGCAGCCGCAATTCCTCGCGATCATGCGGCGCGAAATCGGCAATCAGCAACCGGCCGCCAGGGGCCAGCACGCGCGCCGCCTCAACAATGGCGGCGCCCGGCTGCTGCGCAAAATGCAGCACATGGTGAATGATCGCGAGGTCGGCCGCGCCATCGCCCAGCGGCAGCGCATAAAGATCGGCCTGGCGCAGCTCGGCATTGCCCAGCCCCCGCTCGGCCAGCTTGGCGCGGGCGAGCCGCAGCATTTCCGAACTGCGGTCAATCCCCAGCGCCTGTTCGGCGCTGCCGCCGAATAATTCGAGCATCCGCCCGGTGCCGGTGCCGATATCGATCAGCTGCTTGACCTTGCCCGGCCCATCACCCAGCGCCAAAACGCGCGTCATCGCCGCTTCGACGTCGCAATCGGCAACATGGAGCGAGCGGATCGCGTCCCATTGTGCGGCGTTCGTCTCAAACCAGGCATTGGCCGCGGCGGCGCGATCGGCACGGACCGCCGCCAGCCGCGCGGCATCCGCCACCGCCCAATGATCCGCTTCCTGCTCGCGCCAAGCGTCGAGCGCAGCGAGCACCGGCGCAACACGATCGCGATCGCCCAGCGCCACGAACACCCAGCTCCCCTCCTTGCGCCGCTCGGCAAGGCCCGCATCGGAAAGGATTTTGACATGGCGCGAAACGCGCGGCTGGCTTTGCCCGAGGACCTGGGCAAGCTCGCCAATCGACAGCTCCATCGACTGGAGCAGCGCCATGATGCGCAGCCGCGTCGCGTCAGCCAGCGCGCGGAAAATGTCGAGGGCTCGTGTCATCGTAGATAGAGATATAAAGATATCTTTATATGGCGTCAACGCAGCCCGCTCAAATCATGCAAGTCCCGCTCAGTCGTGCCCCCCGGCGCCTGGCCGGGCGCCCGTCTCTCGACCTTGCCCGACCCGTTTTGCCCGGCTGCCGAGAGCTGCTATTTTCAATCGGCTTGGTATTCGCATGCCTTGTCCGTGGCTTTCCACCTATTTACATTCGATGCATCCCGTCATCCCAAGGATGTGCCTCATGCCCGCCCGTCATGCTGTGTTGCCGCTGCTCGCCCTGCTCGCCTTGTCTGCTTGCGGATCGGCGGCGCGCAACGAGGCGGGGGAAGCGGCGGCCACCGTCGCTGCC
>JBOFDB010000616.1:0-12016 GCA_051646545.1 Sphingomonas sp. | reverse complement strand
GATCAGCCGGGTGAGGTGGACAACGGTTGCGGCACGGCGCGCAAAGGGCATGACCTGCGTCAGAAACTGTTCGGTCGCGGCGAGCGACACTTGCAGGCTGAACGCCACGAGCACGAGCAGCAGCGAGCCCAGGATCAGCGCGATGGAGCCCAGTCGATATTGCCAGAAAGGCCGCTGCGATTTGACGCCATAAGCGCGCCTGACGATATCGCGGATGGTTTCGACATAGCTTGCCGTCGTCCACAATCCGACCAGCGCGCCAAACCACAGCAGCGATCCCGATCGCGCGACCAGCACGTCGTTGATCGGCGTTTTCAGCACATTGGCGACGCTGGGCGGCACCGAATCGAGAAAGCTGTTGACCGCATCCAGCCCCACATCGGTACGGCCGATCACCCGCGCGATCGCCGCCGCCACGATGAAGAAGGGAAACAGCGTAACGAGCGACAAATAAGCGAGATTGCCGGCATGGACGAACCCCTCGCTCAACACGCCGATGATGACACGGCGGAGAAATTCGCGGGCGAAACTGCCAGGCTTGGCGCGCGCCAGCCGCCGGTCGAGCCGACGATGACTGCCTTGCCGCCGCGCTTCGGGCGATACGGGCGAATAATCCTGCACGGGTGCGTTGCTTACATGCCAAGCTTGTCGCGCGGGCGCCATTTGTCGCGGCCCGGCCAGTTCTGCACGAATTCGACCAACGCATCGTCATCGACGGGCAGATCGACCATCAACGTGACGAGCTGATCCCCGCGACCGCCACCCTTGCGATGGAACCCCTTGCCCTTCAGCCGCAGCACTTTGCCCGAATTGGCGCCCTTGGGCACGGTCAGCATCACCGCGCCTTCGACGGTGGGCACGCGCACCTGGCTGCCCAGCACGGCCTCGGCCAGCGTTACCGGCAAATCGAGCCGCACATCATCGCCGTCACGGGTAAAATAGCGATGGGCGCCGACATGCAGCGTCACCAGCGCATCGCCATTGCCGCCGGGGCCGGGCTCGCCTTTGCCCGCCAGGCGGATCTGGGTGCCATCGTCAAAGCCGGGCGGCAGCTTGAACTCGATATCCTTGCCATCGGCCAGCGTCACGCGCTGGGGGCTGAGCGTCGCCGCTTCGGCGAAAGGCACCGTCAGCGTGTAGGCGACATTGGCGCCCTTGGGCGATGGCGGGCGACCGAAACCACTGGCAAAGCCGCCGCCGCGCCGACCGCCGAACAACCCTTCAAATATATCGCCGAGATCAGGCCCGCCGCCACCGCCGCCAAATTCGAAATCGGCCGTGCCGGGGCGGAACGTGCTGCCATTGCCGGCTTGGCGGCCAAAGCCAAAGGGCATGGTGGGATTGCCGTCGCCATCAATTTCCCCCCGGTCAAAGCGGGCACGCTTGTCCTTGTCTGACAGGAAATCATAGGCCTGCGTCACTTGCGAAAAGCGTTCGGCGGCCTTGGGATTGTCCTTGTTGGCATCAGGGTGCAGCTCTTTTGCCAGCTTGCGATACGCCTTTTTGATATCGGCTTCGCTCGCGCTGCGGGCCACGCCCAGGGTCGCATAGGGATCGGCCATTCAAACCTCGAGAAATCTGTCGTCGCGCCCTATTTGGGGGATTGACCCAAAGAGCGCAAATGCCGGGAACCGCCGAAAGCTTGTCCTGCCAAAGATTCGTGCCCCATTCATGAGCAAGCGGGCGGGAAGATAACCAACATGGGGTGACGCGACCGACCATGGACAGTAAAGGCCGCGCTATGGCCGATCTTCCCGTTTCGCCCGCCGACGCGCTTGTTGCCGCGACCGATCCGATTGCGCTGTTCGATAGCTGGTTCGCCGACGCGCGCGCCAGCGAGCCGAACGATCCCAATGCCATGGCGCTTGCCACTGCCGATGCCGATGGCCGCCTTGGCCTGCGCATGGTGCTGTTGAAGGGCCATGGCCCCGACGGTTTTGTCTTTTACACCAACCAGCAGAGCCGCAAGGCGGATGATCTGCGCAGCAATGCCCGGGCGGCGTTGCTGTTCCACTGGAAGTCGCTGCGCCGCCAGGTTCGCATTGAAGGCGCGGTGGCGCCGGTTAGCGACGCGGAAGCCGACGCCTATTTCGCCACCCGCAGCCGCAATTCGCAGCTGGGCGCCTGGGCATCGGACCAGTCGCGCCCATTGCCCGACCGCGCGACCTTTGAGGCGCGCTTTGCTGCCGAACAAGCGCGGTTCGAGGGGCAGGACGTGTCGCGCCCGCCGCATTGGTCTGGCTATCGCGTCGCGCCCGAACGGATCGAATTCTGGCTCGACCGCGATTTCCGCCTGCACGATCGCCGCGTCTTCACGCGTACCGCCAGCGGCTGGGACGCAGGGCTGCTTTATCCATGACCGCGCATAGCAACCACCACCATGCCCGCGTCCAGCATGCCGAGGCCGTCGGGCGGCTGACCACCCGCGCGGCGATGGCGAGCGTCAGCACCGCCACCGTGCTGATGGGGATCAAGGGCTATGCGGCGTGGCGGACGGGGTCGATTGCGATGCTGGGCTCGCTCGCCGATACCGGCCTTGATCTCGTCGCTTCGCTGATGACGCTGTTCGGCGTGCGGCTGGCGGCGCAACCGGCGGATGAAACGCATCGCTTTGGCCATGGCAAGGCAGAGGCGCTGGTCGCGTTGTTCCAGGTGGCGGTAATCGCGGCGTCGGCGCTGGCGATTGGTGTGCGCGCGATCGACCGGCTGGTGCATCGCACGGCAACGGTCGACGCCGAATTCGGCATCGGCGCCTCGCTGATCGCGGTCGCGATGACGGCGGTGCTGATCACCTATCAGCGCAGCGTGGTCAAGCGCACCCAGTCGGTCGCGATCGGCACCGATTACCTCCACTATCAGTCGGACCTGTTCCTCAACATCGCGGTCATCATCGCGCTGGCGCTGGAATATTATCTGCAGATCGGCGGCGCCGATGCGCTGTTTGGCATCGGCATTGCGCTCTGGCTGTTATGGGGCGCGTTTCAATCGTCAACCGAAGCGATCGACCAGCTGATGGACCGTGAATGGCCCGATGAGAAACGCCGCCAGTTCGTCGAGATTGCCAGCCAGTTTCCCGAACTGAAGAGCCTGCACGACCTGCGCACGCGACGCAGCGGATCGACCGATTTCGCCCAGTTCCACATCGCGATGGACGCGCGGCTGACCATCGCCGAGGCGCACGACATCACCGAAGCGGTCGAGCGCCGCCTGGCCGAAGCGTTTCCGGGCACCGAAATCCTGATCCATATCGACCCCGAAGGCCAGATCGATCACCCCGGCAACGACCTGATCGAGGCCGATGAAATCGCCAAGCTGAAGGACGACGAAGCGAAATGACGCGTTTGCCCCTTTCCCAGGTCGATGCCTTTGCCGATCGGCCCTTTACCGGCAATCCGGCAGCGGTGATGCCACTGGCGCAATGGCTGGACGATGCGGTGCTGCAGGCCATTGCCGAGGAAAATAATCTCGCCGAAACCGCCTTCTTCCTGCCCGATGCGAGTGGTGCTGCGGATTTCGAGCTGCGCTGGTTCACGCCCGCGGTCGAAGTGGCGCTATGCGGCCATGCGACGCTGGCGAGCGGGCATGTCGTGCTGTCGTCCGATCCTGATCGCGCAGCGGTTACCTTTCGCACCCGCAAGGCCGGCATTCTGAAGGTCGCGCGTGGCGCGGCGGGGCATTATGACATGGCGCTGCCCGCGTATCGCGCCGAACCCAAGCCGCTGCCCGCCATTGTCGCGGGGTTGGGGGTTGACCCCGCCAAGGTGATCGAAACCCGCTGGCACCCCAATCATTACGGCCTGATCGTGCTGGCAAACGCCGCCGACGTTCACGCGCTGAACCCCGATTTCCGCAAGCTTGGTGCTGAGGGCGATGTGCTGACCATCGTGACGGCACCGGGCGACGACACCGATGTGATGAGCCGCGTCTTCGCACCCGGCGCCGGGATTGACGAAGACCCCGTCACCGGCTCCGCCCATTCGGTGTTGACGCCCTATTGGGCCGAACGGCTGGGCCGCGCCGACTTTACAGCTTACCAGGCGAGCAAGCGCGGCGGCCATGTCGGCTGCCGCCTGGAGGGCGACCGCGCCATCCTGTCGGGCGGATGTGTAACGGTGATTGAGGGGACGTTCCTGCTCTGACCATTTAATGCGCCATCGCCGTGCCGCGCTCGCTCGCCTCAATCGGCTCGATGCGCGGCACGATCAGTTGGATCGCGCCCAGCGCGAGCAGATAGGAACAGGAGCAAATCGCGAGAAGCGGGCCATAACCCCAGCCATGGGCCAGCGAATAAGCGGCCAGCTGAATCAGCACGATCGACCACATATTGCCGCAAAATGCCGACAGCCCGATTGCCGACCCCACCACGCGGGCCGGGAACACATCGGTCGCAAAGCCGAACAAATTGGTCGAAAAGCCCTGATGCGCAAACAGGCCAAGGCCGAGCAACAGCGCCGCCGTCCAGGGTGAGCCCATCGTCATCACCAATGCCACGGGCAGGATGAGCAACGCGAACACCAGCAGCGACGTCTTGCGCGCGCGATCCGTGCTCCATCCCCGGCCCATCAGCCGCGCCGTCAACGCGCCACCGCTGACCGAGCCGAACGCCGCCATCGTATAGACCAAGGCGACCGGCAGGCCCACCGTTCCCTGCTGCACCCCGAACAGCCGATGGAACAGATCAGGCAGCCATGAAAGCATGAAGAACCACACCTGATCGGACAGGATCTTGGCGACCGCCAGCGCATAGACCTTGCGATCGCGCAGCAACGCGCCCAGGCTGACCGGCGCCGGCTCGGCGCCCTCGCGCGCCACGGGCCGCGCCGGCACCGCAAACCACGCCACCACCCAGACCAGCCCCAGCCCGCCCGAGACCAGAAATGCCGCGCGCCAGCCAAACAGCAGCGCCAGCGCCGGAATGGCGAGCGGCGTCAGGATGGCGCCGACATTGGGCGCGGTATTACCGATGCCGAGCGCGACCTGCCGATCACGCGCGTTGAAATAGGTCGCGGCGGCTTTCACCGCGGCAGGCGTGCCGATCGATTCCGCCGCGCCGAGCACGACGCGCGCGATGATGAACGCCCCCACCCCTGCCGCAAAGGCATGCGCCATGCCGGCCAGGCTCCACACCGCAACGCCAATCGCAAAGCCCAGCCGCAGGCCGACCCGATCGATGAACCAACCCGTGCCGAGAAATGACACGGCGGCGGCAAACTGAAACGCCGACACCATGTTGGCATAATCCTGGTCGGACCAGCGGAACTCGCCCTCCAGCGTCGGCTTCAACAAAGCGAGGATTTGCCGGTCGACATAATTGAGCATGATGGCGATGAAGACCATCACCACAATTACCCAGCGCGCCCTGTTGCCGCCGCCCTGCCGCGCCGTCGTGTCCGCCGTGTCCGCCGTCATTGCCCTCATCCTCCCCCGCTATTTGGCGCCCTTATCCCGTTCGTGTCGAGTGACGTCGAGACACGGATAGCGACGGTCTCGGTGAGGACTCCCGTCCCTCGACGTTGCTCGGGACGAACGCGGCTGGAGCAATGCCCTCTTTCAGATAACGTTGTCATAAGCCCGGCGGATCGGCTAGCCCTTTTGCTCCAGCGCGATAGAAGGGCAGTCATGGCGATAAAGCAAGCCGATCGAGTGGGGGGGAACAGAAAGGCGCGGCCCTTGCCGATGGCGGCCGATCTTTACGGCGACATCGAACCGACACCGCGCGTCGGCTGGCGCGATTACCTGCCGGGCCTGCTGGTGGTGGGCGCCGGCACGTTGTCGGCAGGGTTTATTTCCGATCATTATGGCGCGCCGCTGACGCTGATGGCGCTGCTGATCGGCCTCGCGCTCAATTTCCTCAGCGCCGATACGCGCCTCAACCCCGGGCTGACGCTGGCGTCACGCTCGCTGCTGCGCTGGGGGATTGTGCTGGTCGGCGCGCGGGTGACCTTTGGCCAGATCATGGCGCTGGGGCCGGTCGCGCTGATCGCGGTGGTGGTGATCGTGCCGCTGGTGATGGGGGCGGCCATCCTTGCCGCGCGCCGCTTTGGCTTTGGCACCGCTTTTGGCACGCTGGCGGGCGGCGCGGTCGCGATTTGCGGCGCGTCCGCCGCGCTCGCGCTGGCGACGACTTTGGGCGAACGGCGGGTGAGCCAGGCGCAGCTTACATTGGTGCTGGTCGGCATTTCGGCGATGAGCGCGGGCGCGATGGTCACTTATCCCATTCTCGCGCATTGGCTGGCGCTGAGCGACCTGAAAGCCGGGTTCATGCTGGGCGCGTCGATCCATGACGTCGCGCAGACCCTGGGCGCGGGCTATAGCTATTCCAAAGGCGCGGGCGAAATCGCCGCCATCGTCAAGCTGACGCGGGTTGCCCTGCTTGCCCCCGTGCTGGCGGTTGTCGCGCTGTTCCTGCCCCGCGATGGCGCCAGGGCGAAGGGGCCGGGGCTGCCCTGGTTCGTCATCGGTTTTTTCGCTTTTGCCGGCGTCAATTCGCTGGGCGTGGTGCCCGCGCTGGTGGCGAGCGGGGCGGAACGCGCGGCTGCCGCGATGCTCGCCTGCGCGGTGACGGCGACGGCGATCCGATCACCCATGGGGCAATTGCTCGAAACCGGGCCGCGTCCGTTGATCGTCATCGCCTCCGCCACGCTGACCGCGCTCGCCCTGTCGAGCGCGACGGCGGTCTGGCTGATCGGGTGAGGGCCGTCGGGAAGGCTTGACCGCGCCAGCCCCGCCCGCCATCGCCGCGGTCATGACTCGCCCCGGCTTCCGCTTTTCCACCCGCTTCAAGGTCCGCTATGCCGAGATTGACGGGCAAAAGGTCGTGTTCAACTCGCGCTATCTTGAATATGCCGATGTCGCGGTAACCGAATTCTGGGATTGGACGGGGATTTCGGCCGCGCTTGGCCCCGCCTGGGAACGAACCGAATTCCATGTCCGCCGCGCCGAGGTGGATTATCTCAAGCCCTTTCAGCTGGGCGACACCATCGAAGCCTGGGTGCGGATCGCCAAGCTGGGCCGCACCAGCGTGACGCAGCGTTTTGAGCTTTGCCACGCCGAAACCGGCGCGCTCCACACCGTCATCGACATGGTGATCGTCAACGTTCATCTGCCCACCGGCGAACCGGCGCCGATTGAAGGCGAGGTGCGCGCATTTCTGGAGCGGCTGGCGGCGGATTGACGGCAAGGGCGGTCGCTGGCCCTTTCGCCGCCCGCCGCCATCCCCTATCAGTCGGGTCATGTGGCAGCTTTATCAATTCACCCTTTGCCCGTTTTCGCGCAAGGTCCGCATTCTGCTGGGCGAAAAGGGCGTGGGCTATGACCTGGTCCGCGAGGCCCCGTGGGAGCGGCGCGACGAATTTATCGACATGAACCCGGCGGGCCAGACGCCGGTGATGGTGGCGCCCGACAAGGGCCTGCTGCTGATCGATTCGATGGCGATCTGCGAATATTTCGAAGAAACCGTCGACAAGGCGGCGATGATTAACGGCACGGCGGCCAATCGCGCCGAAACGCGGCGCCTGGTCGCGTGGTTCGACAATCAATTCTATCGCGACATCACCGCGCCCCTGCTCCACGAACGCATGGTCAAACGCCTCGTCCATCGCGCCGCGCCCGACGCGAAGGCGTTGCGTGAAGCGATGAAGGCGGCGGTCGGCCATCTCGATTATGTCGATTATCTGCTCGGCCACCGCACCTGGATTGGCGGCGCGACGATGGGGCTCGCCGATCTGGCAGCGGCGGCGCAGATTTCGGTCGCCGATTATCTGGGCGGGATCGACTGGCGCGGGCATGAGGAAACCGCGCGCTGGTACAGGGGCTTCAAGAGCCGCCCCAGCTTCCGCCCGATTCTTGCCGAGCGGATGGAAAGCCTCGCCCCACCCGCGCATTATGACGATGCGGATTTTGATGGGTGAATGAGGAAGGTCGGCTGCTCCTAATGGTCCGTCATTCCCGCGTAGGCGGGAATCCATTGTGGCTGGCGCCACGGATTTATCGATACGCTCTTCAGAATAGATTCCCGCCTTCGCGGGAATGACGATGTTGAGGTGAGCCCCGATGCACGCCGAGCATGACCCCCTGGCCCCTGGCGCACCCACCATCGCGTTCGACGATTGGCTCGCGGTCGATATCCGCGTCGGCACCATCGTCTCGGCCGAGCCATTCCCGCAAGCGCGCAAGCCCGCCTACAAGCTCGTCATCGATTTCGGCCCCGTGATCGGCCACAAGAAAAGCTCGGCGCAGATCACCGAGCATTACCGGCTGGAGGAGCTGCCCGGCACCCAGGTCGCCGCCGTCGTCAATTTCCCGCCCCGCCAGATCGGCCCGTTCATGTCCGAAGTGCTGACGCTGGGATTTCCGAATGCGGAGGGCAAGGTCGTGCTGGTGCGGCCGAGTGTGGCGGTGCCGGATGGCGGGCGGTTGTTTTGAGGGGAAGGCTCTATGGCTAGAGGCCGAACAACTTGCTAACCTTTGCCAAGGGTTCGTTCGCAAGGACTGTCTTATGCCATGGTTTCGTTTGGTCGGAGTTCCGTTGGCCGCCGCCGCACTGCTAGGTCTGGCGCCGCCCTCAAAGTATGCAGCGGGGCAAGTTTGGGAGTATCATACTCGACCTCAAGACACGGGATCGCTGTTAAAGGTGCAGCGCGTTGAGCTGCTAGGCCAACAGACAGTTTATCATATAAGTGTTATTGGGATTCATTTTTCTACGCCGCGATTAGCTGGCATTTTACCGCATATTCCAGTATCGGAAGATACGCTGAATTCGAGCGTAACCAAGCTGTCTTCGGAAAAGTCGGATTTTCTAACAACTGCTGTCGACGAAGGCATCGAAGAATGGCGGAAAGCGAAGGGCGGAGTTTTCACAATTCCGGTCTCGCAAATTGTTCAAATCATCGACGATCAAACGGCCAAGGCACAGGCGGCGGGATCATAGCCATAGCCACCGAGCCGGTATGCGCCTTTGATCGGGCATTACGTCGCTCCCATCACCCCGCCCCCGCCAGCGCCTTCTGCCGCCGTCGCTGCACTGAACTCCCGATCCCCATCGCCTCGCGATATTTCGCGACCGTGCGGCGGGCGATGTCGAAGCCCTTGGCGTTGAGCAGTTCGACCAGCGTATCGTCGGACAGGATCGCCTTGGCGTCTTCCGCCGCGATCAGCGTGCGGATGGCGTTTTTCACCGCTTCGGCCGACACCGCGTCACCGCCATCCGCCGCCTGGATCGCGCTGGTGAAGAAATATTTCAGCTCATAAAGCCCGCGCTCGCAGCTCAGATATTTGTTGCTGGTCACGCGGCTGACGGTCGATTCGTGCATCTCGATCGCGTCGGCCACCTGGCGGAGCGTCAGCGGCTTCAGGTGCGCGACGCCGTGGAGGAAAAACGCCTCCTGCCGCTTCACGATTTCGGTCGCGACCTTGATGATGGTGCGCTGACGCTGGTCGAGCGCTTTGACCAGCCAGTTGGCGCTCGCCAGGCAATCGTTGAGCCACGCCTTTGACGCCTTGTTCTGCGGGCCGCTCGCCAGTTCGGTGTAATAACTCCGGTTGACGAGCAGACGCGGCAGGGTGGCGGCGTTGATCTCGATCGCCCAGCCATCCTTGCGGCGCGCGACATAGAGATCGGGCACCACCGGCTGCGCCGCCTCGCCGCCATAGCGGCAGCCGGGCTTGGGGTCGTAGTTGCGCAACTCGCGGATCATGTCCGCCATGTCCTCGTCATCGACGCCGCACAGCCGCTTGAGCCGCGCGATCTCGCCGCGCGCGAGCAGATCGAGATTGTCGATCAGCCGCGCCATCGCCGGGTCATAACGATCCGCCTCTTTGGCTTGCAACGCCAGGCATTCCGCCAGGTCGCGCGCGCCGACGCCGGTGGGGTCGAAGGTCTGGATAACGGCGAGCACCGCTTCGACGCGGGCCAACGCGACCCCTAGCCGATTGGCGATGTCGAGCAGCGGCACAGTCAAGTACCCCGTCTCGTCAATCTGGTCGATCAAATGCGCCGCGATCATCAGGTCGGGGCCAGCGAGCGTCGCGCCGGCTTGCTCCATCAGATGGTCGGATAGCGTCGCGCTCAGATCGGCAAAGCCATCAAAATCAGGGCCATCTTCGCTGCCGCCGGTGCCGGTGGCGGCAAGGCCCAGGCTGCCGTCCAACCCGGCGCCATCGGCGACGCTGTCATGATGGAACGTCTCGGCAATCAGATCGACGTCGAGCGATGCCTCGCCGGTGGCGTCGCCGATCTGGAGCAATTCATCGGCGGACGGCGGCTCGTCGCGGGCGGGCGCGGGGGCGTCGGCCTCGCCCGCCGGGCCATCATCATCACCGCCGCCCGTCTCGAGCAGCGGGTTCTTCTCGATTTCCTCGGCGATGAACGCCTCGACCTCAAGGTTGCTCAGCGCAAGCAGGCGGATCGCCTGTTGCAGCTGCGGCGTCATCACCAGCGATTGCGACTGGCGCAGGTCGAGGCGCGGGGCGAGGCTCATGCCTTTACCCCGTCACCCCAGCGCAAGCCGGGGCCGCCGGCTCCATACCGCCCCGATCGAGAACGGCCCCAGTTTTCGCCGGGGCGACGATCAGGGGCAAGGGCGCCAACAGGCCGTTCGCCGTCATGCCGGACTTGTTCCGGCATCCACCGTGCCTCACGGGCCGGGCAAGCGGCTCGGGCTTCTTCCCAAGCCGCGCGGTGGACCCCGGCACAGGGCCGGGGTGACGGGGCGGCAATGATAAACGACCACCCGCCACGACCCCAGCCTGAGCCGGGGCGACGTTAATGGCCATTCCTTCGTGCTGAGCCTGTCGACGCACCGCCCTTGCCGGCACGGAAGAGCCGCCCTTCGACAAGCTCGGGGCGAACGGTGAGCCCAGGCGCGTCATGTCACAGCGAAAAGCTTTCGCCCAGATACAGGCGGCGGACATTGGCGTCGGCGACAAGATCATCGGGCGCGCCCGAAAACAGCACCCGGCCATCGTAAATAATATAGGCGCGATCGACGATTTCCAGCGTCTCGCGGACATTGTGATCGGTGATCAGCACGCCGATGCCGCGCTGTTTCAAATCCTTCACCAGATCGCGAATATCAGCGATCGAAATGGGGTCGATGCCGGCAAATGGCTCGTCGAGCAGCATGATGCTGGGGTCAGCGGCCAGCGCGCGGGCAATTTCGGCGCGCCGCCGCTCGCCGCCCGACAGCGACATGGCCGCCGCGTCGCGCAGCCGCGTCAAGCCGAATTCGCCCAATAGACGCTCAAGCCGCGCGTGGCGTTCGGCGCGATTGGGTTCCGACAATTCGAGCACGGTCAGAATATTGCCTTCAACCGACAGCCCCCGGAAGATCGAGGTTTCCTGCGGCAGATAGCCCAGCCCCAAAATGGCGCGGCGATACATGGGCAGGCCGGTGATATCGACGCCATCGAGCATGACGCGGCCCGAATCGGGCTTCACGAGCCCCATTGCCGAATAAAAGCACGTCGTCTTGCCCGCGCCATTGGGGCCCAGCAGCCCGACCACTTCGCCCGGCGCGACCGACACCGACACGTCGGCCAGCACCGGGCGCTTGTCATAGGATTTGGCGATCGACACGATCTCCAGACCGCGACCCGGGGCGGGGGCGGCGCCAGTAGCGGGTTTTACCGTGGTGGCCGTATCCATCGCGTCCATCTTTTCCCGCGCTTTAGCGTCGATTGGCAGGGTTCGTGCATGGCTTTTGCACGACTGGCGCGGCCAAGCAAACCCCTGATGCCGTAACGGGTCGTGATCGCGCCGCTATTGATCGCGCTTGGGGACGGTGAAATGGCCCGTCACCCGGCCATTGCTTGTCGAGCTGCTGGTGCCGCCACCAACCGCCGAGCCATCGACCGAGGCGCGGCCGGTATCGAGATTGATCGTCGCCCGCCCGCCCGTGACGTTGTTGCCGTTCTGGATCAGATCGACATTGCCCAGCATCGTGATGGTGCGGCCCTTAACGTCGTAAATCGCGTAATCGGATCGCGCGCGCTGGTCGGGCCGGGTGACGATGACGCC
>JBOFDB010000356.1:0-2093 GCA_051646545.1 Sphingomonas sp. | reverse complement strand
GGCAGCGATGCCGATTGGACGCTCCATCTTCAGCTTGGCGGCGCGTTGGAGCGGGCGGGGCAATGGCCCGAGGCGCGGCGCGAATTGCAGATGGCGGTTCGCCTGGCGCCGCAATCCGCCATCGCGCTGAATTACCTGGGTTATGCGGAGCTCGACCATGGCGGATCGCCGGCCGAGGCCGCCAAATTGCTCGAACAGGCCAACAGGTTAAAGCCCGACACGCCGTCGATCATCGATTCGCTGGCCTGGGCGTATTTTCGCGGGGGCGATGTCGCCAAGGCGCTGCCGCTCCTGGAGAAGGCAGCGGCGGGCGAGCCCGATAATGCGACGATCAATGAGCATCTTGGCGACGTTTACTGGTCTGTCGGCCGCTTTTACGAGGCGCGCTATGCCTGGCGCGCCGCGACGGTGACCGCGCCGACGGAGGATCAGGCGCGGTTGGCGGCGAAGTTGGACGCCGGGCCGGCAGCCCCCCAACGAACGGCATTGCGCTGACCCCATGACGTTACCCGACATTACCGAGCTTGCACCGGCCAAGATCAACCTGGCCCTGCACGTCCGCCATCGCCGCGCCGATGGCTATCACGAGCTGGAAACGCTGTTCGCCTTTCTGCGGGATGGTGACCGCGTGACGATCAGCCCTGCGACCGAAGACAGTTTTGCGCTGACCGGCCCCTTTGGGGCGGCATTGGCGGGCGAGGGCGACAATCTCGTCACCCGCGCGGCCGCCAGCTTTGGCAAGACGTTCGGCATCGCTTCCGCGCATGCCATCACGCTCGACAAGCATTTGCCAATTGCCAGCGGCATTGGCGGCGGATCGGCGGATGCAGCCGCGACGCTGCGCGCGCTTGCCCGGTTGCACGATGTTGCGAGCGATGACCCCCGCTTGTTCACCATTGCCGAGGGGCTGGGGGCGGACGTTCCGGCCTGCCTGCTCGGCCGCAGCGCGATCGGGCTGGGCAAGGGCGAAGCGCTGACCCCGGTTTCGGGCGTGGCGAACGTGCCGGTGCTGCTGGTCAATCCTGGAGTCGCGGTGTCGACGGGGGCAGTTTTCAAAGCCTGGGACGGCATTGATCGCGGCGCCATCCCGCCAGGCGACCTGATGGCGCGAGCGCTGGCGGCGCGCAACGACCTGGAACCCCCCGCGCGCGCGCTCGCCCCCGTTATCGGCGAGGTGATTGCCGTGCTGGCCGCAGGGGCAGGAGTACGGCTCGCTCGCATGTCGGGCTCCGGCGCGACATGTTTCGCGCTTTATGAGTCAGCCGCGCACCGCGCTGATACCGCGAACGCGATCCGCCGCGCGCATCCCGAGTGGTGGCTGCTCGAATCGACGCTCGGCGAATGATCGCGCTTACGCTTTCGTTACCGGCAAGGGGGCATAGAGGCGGCAGCGGGTCCATTGGTTTGGCCAATGCGCACGCCGATGGTCCCGAACAGCGTTCGGCGTCATCTGGTGAGAGGGGTGGTGGCGTGCCCGCCACCCTTCTCCACCCAAAGCGGCCGTGATGGCGCAGCCGCATCTGCCCGAAATGCTGGCCGGGAGCAGCGACATTCTGCTGCTGTGCGATCATGCCTCAGCGGCGGTGCCGGAGGATATCGATCTCGGGATCGATCCTGCGCTGCTCGGCAAGCATATCGCGATCGATATTGGCGCTGCGGCGGTGACGCGCGGTGTGGCGGTGCGGCTGAATGCTCCGGCATTGCTGGCAACAGTGTCGCGCCTGGTCATCGATTTGCATCGCGAGCCGGACCGCACCGGCTTGATTCCGCTGGTGAGCGACGGCCACGCGATCCCCGGCAATGCGGGCGCGGACCGACAGGCTCGCATCGCGCGCTTTAACGCGCCCTATCACGCTGCCATCGCTGCCCAGATCATGGCACAGCGCCCGCGCCTGATCGTCGCCATCCACAGCTTCACTCCGGCTCTGGAGACGCGCTCGTCGCCTCGTCCTTGGGAGATCGGCATCCTCTATAACCGCGACACGCGCGCGGCGCGCCTGGCGATTGAGGCGTTGCAAGCAGCAGGCGTCATCACCGGCGACAACCAGCCCTATTCGGGCCGCGACCTCAACACCACGCTCAACCGCCATGGC
>JBOFDB010000357.1:0-2538 GCA_051646545.1 Sphingomonas sp. | reverse complement strand
GCCGTCAGGCGTCCAGTTGACGCGGGCAAGGTAAATGTCGGGGTTCGTCCCCAGATCGACCTTGACCGGCGCACCGCCAGCGGGGCGGACGATGTAGAGCTCAACCAGCGCGTTGGGCGTGCCTGCTGCGGGATAGCGTTGATCAAAAACCTTGGTCCCATTGGCACCGATCGCTGCCCGCGTGACGACGCCGACCGGCGCCTCATCAAAGCGTTCGACCGCGATCGCCCTGTCGTCGGGCGCCCACCAATGGCCAGTAAAACGGGCCAATTCCTCCTGCGCGACAAACTCGGCCTCACCCCAATGGACCGTGCCGCCGCCCGCAGGCGTCACCGCAACGGCACCACCGCCGGTGGCGGGCTGAACCATCAGCGTCTGACCGCGCACGAAGCTGATATAGCCGCCTTTGGGCGACCAAGTGGGATTGAGCGCGCCACCCGCGCCCTCTGCCAGCCGGGTGACGCTGCCGTCGAGCCGCGCCAGATATAATTCGCCATCGACCGGGACCAGCAGCGCCTTGCCATCGGGCGCCCAGCTATAAGAAACAATGCCCTTTTGCCCGCCGATGCGCGCCCGTTCGCGTTGCATCTTTTCGGCTTCGGACAATTCGCCCCCGCCAAGCTTGCGCGAATCAACCAGCATCCATTCGCGGCCCGTGCGGGTGTCGCGCGCCCATAAATCATTGCGGTCGCGTTCGTCTTCACGGGCACGCAGCGACGTCAACAGCGTGCCATCGGGCGACAATTGCAGGGCGTGCGGCGTGGTGCCATTGAGATCGGGGCTGCCAAAGACTCGCTCGAGCGTCAGCGGCTTTGCAGGCGGTGCATCAGCGGCCATGGCGACTTGACCGGCCCCGAATGTCACTAGTGTCAGGCCCCAGCCGATCAATTTGGTAACAGCGCGCACGCATCCCCCTTTTTCTGCCTTTCTGGCTCTGGTTGTCGACGCGCTTTATTACGGCCTCTCGCCCGCGCGTAAAGCGCCGATGGCTTGACGAGCGCCAGCCCGGCCCGGCAAGGCACTGGCATGGCCCCTGCCCTGCACCCCCGTGACCGCTTGCCGCTGGCCTTGGCCTTGCTGATCGGTCTGATCGGCCTGGTGCTGACGCTCGCCGCGTTCTGGCCCGGCATCATGACGTGGGATTCGGTCCGCCAATATGATCAGGCACTGTCGGGCAAATTCGACGATTGGCACCCCCCGGCGATGGAGGGCTTGTGGCGGGTGTTGATCCCCATCCGCCAGGGGCCGGCGCCGATGTTTCTGCTCCAGGTGGGGCTATACTGGGCTGGCGTTGCCGCGCTCGCGGCACGAGCCTGGCGCACCGAGCGGCGCTGGTTGTGCGTGGCGATTACGGCGCTGGCCGTGATGCCGGGGTCGCTGGCGATCATGGGGGCGGTGGTCAAAGACTGTCTGATGACTGGCGCGATCATGGCGGCGTGCGGGATCTGGTGGTGGGCCGACGGCGCGCGCGACCGACATCTTGGTTGGCGATTGCTGGGGATCGCGCTGCTGGTGGCGGCCTCGACGCTGCGCTTCAACGCCTTTCTGGCGACCGTGCCGCTGGGCGTCGCGCTGCTGCCGGCGGCGTGGCGGGCAACAGGGGCGCGACTGGCGGGCGTAACGTTGGCAATCACCGTGATGATGGCAGCAGCACTGCCCGTCGCCAACAAGGTGCTGCGCGCTGAAAAGAGCGGGGTTGAGCTGTCGCTCGTCATTTTCGATCTGGGCGGCATCACTTATTACGGCGGCACCAATGCTTTCCCGCCGCTCGACGCGGTCAAGGCGCCCGTCGCCGCCAATCGCCGCTGCTACACGCCCGTCAAGTGGGACAGTTATAGCTGGTGGGTCGATCCGCTTTGCCCAATGGAATTTTACGGCATTCAGGACTGGTTTGCCGAGAACAAGGTCAATCCGGAACTTTACTGGCTGCGCGCGATCGCGGCGCATCCGCTCGCCTATGCCCGGCATCGCTGGGGCCATTTCAACGTCATGACCCGGTTTCTCGTCCATGATGAAGTGGAGGTTGCCGGCCAGGTGCCCGACGCGCCCAATCCCTGGCATTATCAGGTCAGCGACAATGCGGCCCGGCGGCTCGTCAATGGCTATGCCGCCGCCTGCTCCCATACACCCATTGAGTGGCCGATCATGTGGATCGGGCTGGCGGCAGGCGCGCTGGCGGTGGGTACAGCGCTGCCCAGTGCACGGTTGATCGTGCCGCTGGCGCTGTCATCGGGGTTGTACGGGCTGGGCTATGCCGCAGTCAGCGTCGCGTCCGAATTGCGCTATCATTTGTGGACGATGCTGGGCGCAGGATTGGCAAGCGCGCTGGTCGCTGCCGATGTCGCGAGCGGGGCGCGGCTGTCGGGCAATCGCTGGCTGATGGCCTATAGTCCCGTCGCGATCATCACATTGCTCGCCATCTTGTGGCGATTGCTACCCGCCTGACACGAAAAGGGCGCCGGAAATCCCGACGCCCCATCGTCATTGTTGTGCGGAAGCGCGCTTCAGGCGGCGTCTTCCTGCGGCCGGTTGTCACGA
>JBOFDB010000384.1:0-6983 GCA_051646545.1 Sphingomonas sp. | reverse complement strand
GATTCGAACCTGCGACCCCCACACCCCCAGTGTGATGCGCTACCAGGCTGCGCTACGTCCCGACCGAGCCGCGCCCTCTATGCCTTGGCGGCGACAGATGCAAGCGGGTTGGGGATAGCTTAGCTCGGTCTTTGACGCTCGCTTTCCTTTCCGTTCGTGTCGAGCGCCGTCGAGGCACGCTCGGCTGTCTCTGCTAGGCTTCCCGTCCCTCGACTTTGCTCGGGACGAACGGAGCGGGGATCGCTGACATCTGCGAGGCCTCCCGTCCCTCGACTTTGCTCGGGACGAGCGGTGGGACGTCGCACGCTCGCGCCTCGCCTCCGCCCTCACCCGTTCTTAGCGATCATCCGGAACACGCCGGTTGCGCGGGCGATCAGGGTGTCGCCGACCAGCGCCTGCGCCTCGGCAAAGGCGAGCGTGCCACCAACACGCAACGGGCGGGCCGCGATCGACAGCCAGTCGCCGGGCTTCGCGCTGGCGATATAATCGATCGAGAGGTTGACCGTCACCGCGCCCGCCGCACCACCTTCCCCCTCGCCGCTCGCGAACACGCAGGCGAGCCCCATCGCATTGTCGGCCAGCGCCGCGATCAAGCCGCCATGCGCCAGGCCCCGCCCGTTGAGATGCGCCTCGGTCAGGACCAGCCCGATCGCGAAACCGGCATCGTCGCGGCGCGAATAAAGCGGCTCCCACGCATCGGTCAGCGGGCTTTTGCGGAAATGCGGGGTAAAGCCGGGGGGTATCTCGGTCATCGCGGCACTCTCCCCTTATTCCGTTGCGGTTGCGCATGCGGCGGCTTGGTGATAGCGCGCGCCGGTTATCGGGGACAGTGGGTTACAGCCCGCGCCTCACCCAGGCCATTTCGGAACCCAATGCTGATCCAATTCGCTCAATTCCAGACGACGTCGCCCGCCCCGGTCGACAACGGCACCGCCGCTTTGGTGCAGTTCGCGCCGTTCCTGCTGCTGATCGTCGCCTTTTATTTCCTGCTGATCCGCCCGCAGCAAAAGCGGATGAAGGAGCAGCAGAACGCCATTGCCGCTGTGAAAAAGGGCGATGAAGTGACGACCGCCGGTGGTGTGATCGGCAAGGTCACCAAGGTCGAGGACGCCGTGGTCGAGGTGGAAATCGCGAGCGGCGTGAAGGTGCGCGTGGTCAAATCGACGCTGGCGGGCATCACCCCGCTGGGCGGCGCCAAGCCCGCGAACGACTGACCGCCATGCTCGATTTCCCGCGCTGGAAAGTCCTGTCGATCGTCGGTTTCCTGGCGGCGCTGATGCTGCTCGCGGTGCCGAGCTTTTTGCCCGAACGCTTGACCGATCAATGGGGCAGCATCCCCCACCCGCGCATCAACCTGGGGCTTGACCTTGCCGGCGGCAGTTACCTGCTGCTTGAGGCGGACGTGAACGACCTCGTCAATTCGCGGCTCGAAACCAAGCGCGATGAAGTCGCGACCGAAATGCGGCGCGGCAACCCGGCGATCGACATTGGCGAGATTTCGACGGCCAATGGCCGCCTGACGTTCCTGCTGCGCGACGCGACCAAGGTCGATGCAGCGCGCGAGCGGCTGTTGCCGCTGACCCAGGGCGCCGGGCTGACCGGGCAGCGCGACTGGGACATTCAGGTGGTCGATGGCCAGCGCTTCGTGCTGACGCCGACCAGCGCGGGGATCAACCAGGCGATCGAGCGCGCCATGGGGGACGCGACCGAAGTCGTCCGCCGCCGCATCGACGCGCTCGGCACCAAGGAGCCGACGATCATCCGCCAGGGCAGCAACCGCATCGTCGTGCAGGTGCCGGGGCTGCAGGATCCGCAGGGCCTGAAGGACCTGCTCGGCAAGACCGCGAAATTGGAATTCAAGCTGGTCGACGACACCGCCAACCCCGCCGACCTCGCCAAGGGCATTGCGCCGATCGGCAGCCAGGTGCTGCCCTATCAGGAGGGCGGCGGCGTCATCGCGGTGAAGCGCCAAGTGATTGTCGCGGGCGAACAGCTGATCGACGCGAAACAAGCGTTCGAGCCGCAGACCAATCGCCCAATCGTCGATTTCACCTTCGATGCCGAAGGCGGCAAGCGCTTCGCCAAGGTGACCGAGGAAAATACCGGCAAGCGCTTCGCGATCATCGTCGACAACCGGGTAATTTCGGCACCTGTCATCAACACGCCGATCCTGGGCGGCAGCGGCTATATCGAGGGCAGCTTTACCGCCCAGTCGGCAAACGAGCTCGCCATCGCGCTACGCTCGGGCAAGCTGCCGGTGGCACTCAAGGTCGTTGAGGAGCGGACCGTCGGGCCGGACCTGGGCGCCGATTCGATCCATGCCGGCATTCGTGCGTCGATCATCGCCGTGGTGCTTGTCGTGCTCTTCATGATCGCGACCTATGGCCGCTTCGGCTTCTATGCCGACTATGCGGTGATCATCAACGTGGTGGTGATCATGGGTGTGCTGGCGCTGATCAACGGCACGCTGACCTTGCCCGGCATCGCCGGTTTCGTGCTGACGATCGGCACGGCGGTGGACGCCAACGTTTTGATCAACGAACGCATCCGTGAAGAGCGGCGGCGCGGGCGCAATGTCGTCCAGTCGGTCGAACTGGGCTATAAGGAAGCGAGCCGCACGATTTTCGAAGCCAACGTGACGCACGGCATCGCCGCGCTCATCATGCTGATGCTGGGATCGGGACCGGTAAAAGGCTTTGCGGTGGTGCTGCTGATCGGCATCGCGACCAGCGTGTTCACGGCGGTGACCTTTACGCGTATGCTCGTTGCTTTGTGGATCCGCGCCAAGCGGCCGACGGATCTGGTGATATGATGCACCTTCTTCCCACCCCCGCGTCAGCCCAGCGCACGCTGGGGTCGCTTTGCCATCACGCGATGCCGGCTTTCGCTGGCATGACGAGGTAAGTCCATGCGCCTGCTGAAACTCGTCCCCGACAACACCAATATCGATTTCGTCCGCTTGCGCTATTGGGCGTTCGGGCTGACGACCTTGCTCACCATCGCGGCGCTCGCGTGCGTGTTCGTCTATCGCCTCAACCTGGGCGTCGATTTTGTCGGCGGGTTGATGATCGAGGAGAAATTCACCAGCCCGCCGCCGCTCGACAAATTGCGCAGCGTGGTCGATCGGCTCGGCGTCGGCGAGGCGCGGCTGCAGCAGTTCGGCGACCCCAACACGGTCTCGATCCGCCTGCCCCCGCCCAAAAGCGAGGACAAGGGCGCGACCGACGCGGTGGTGAAGAAGGTGCAAACCGCCATCAATGCCGAATTCCCCACCGCCAAATTCTCCAAGCAGGATGCGGTGTCGGGCAAGGTTTCCAACGAGCTGATCTGGAAAGGCGCGGCCGCGGTGATGCTGGCAGTGCTCGGCATCGGCCTGTTCGCGATCTTTCGCTTCGAATGGCAGTTCGGCGTCTCGACCGTGGTCGCGATTGTTCACGACGTGCTGATGACGCTCGGCTTTTTCGCGATCACCGGGCTGGAATTCGACCTCAACATCGTTGCGGCAGTGCTGACCATCATCGGCTATTCGATCAACGACAAGATCGTCATCGACGACCGTATTCGCGAGAATATGCGCCGATACCGCAAGATGGAGATGCGCGAGATCATCAACTTGAGCGTCAACGAAACGCTGCCGCGCACGGTGATGACATCGCTGACGATCATCCTGGCGCTGGTCGCGCTGCTGATCTTTGGCGGGCAGGTGCTGCGCGGCTTTACCTGGGCGATGACCTTGGGCGTGATCGTCGGCACCTATTCGTCGATCTATGTGTCATCATCGCTGCTCATCACCTTGGGCCTGCGCGCCGAACCCAAAGCGGAACGGCCGGGTGGCCTTGCCAATGCCGAGCGGGTGGGACCGAGAGACCAAGGCTGAAACCCGGCTTCGTCATTGCGACCCCGGCTTGCCGGGGGAAGCAATCCAGGCCTGGATTAGCGGCACAATGGATTGCTTCGTCGCTGCGCGCCTCGCAATGACGGGGTAGCTGGTTAGCGGGACTGAGGACCGATGCGACTGACACGCGAACAGACAGCGAGCGGCCCCGTCATCAGTGGCTTCGCGCAGGGCGGGTTCCGGGTGGATGAGGGCGTTTACCGCGCGCTGCTGATCACGCCCAAGCGCGCCGATGGCTGGGCGCCGCCGCCGATCGAGGCGCTCGACGAAGCCGCGCTGGCCCCGTTGCTGGCGCTGGAGCCTGCCCCCGAGTTTCTGCTGATCGGCACCGGTGCTACGCTGATCCGCCCCCCGCCCGCGCTCGCCTCTGCCTTAGCCGCGCGCGGCATCGGCATCGAAGCGATGGACAGTCGCGCCGCAGCGCGCGCCTGGGGTGTGCTGCGCGGCGAAGGCCGCTGGATCGCCGGGGCATTTTACCCGATCCAGCCCGGCCTCGACGGCGCCGACAGGCGCGACTAAGCTGGGCCAAAACCAAAACAGGCTTGGGAGGATAAAGAATGAAACTGGTTGCCGCGCTGACGATGATCGTCGGCTCGCTTGTCGTTGTCGCCCCGGCGGGCGCGGAAACCGCGACCAATCCCGCCCCCGATTATGCCCGCCCAAGCGCTTGGCTGTGCCTTCCCGGCCGCGCCGACGCCTGCACCGCCGACCAAAGCGCGACGATCGTCAACGCCGATGGCAGCCGCCGCATCGAGCCTTTCAAGGCCGATCCCGCGCCCAAGTTCGACTGCTTCTATGTCTATCCCACCGTGTCGCTTGAACCGACCCCCAACGCCAGCGGTCGCGAAACAGCCGCCGAAACCACCGTGGCGGCATTCCAGGCAGCCCGCTTTACCAAGCATTGCCGGGTTTACGCGCCGCTTTATCGCCAGGTGACGCTAACCGCGCTGCGCGATGTGCTGGCGGGCAAGCCGACCACGCCCGATCGCGCCATGGCCTATGGCGACGTGAAAGCCGCGTGGGATTATTATCTGGCGCATGACAATCATGGGCGCGGCGTTGTGCTGATCGGGCACAGCCAGGGTTCGGGCGTCTTGAAGGCGCTGTTGCAGCAGGAAGTGGATGGCAAGCCGATCGCCGACCGGCTGATCGCGGCCTATCTGCCCGGCACCAATGTCGCGGTGCCTGAAGGCAAGGATGTCGGCGGCGACCTGAAAGCTATTCCCCTGTGCCATGCCGCCAGGCAGACCGGCTGCCTGGTCAGCTATGTGACGTTTCGCGCCGATGCGCCCCCGCCCGAAAACAGCCGTTTTGGCGCGGTGCCAGGCAATGGCATGGTCGCGGCCTGCGTCAACGCAGCGGCGCTCGGCGGCGGCAAGGCCGTGACCGACAATTATCTGGGCACCTATGGCGCCGGTCTCGCCAGCGCGCGGCAGGCGCCATGGACGCGCGATGCCGCGCCCGTCACCACGCCGTTCGTCAAGGCCCCCGGCCTGCTTTCAGCCGAATGCGCCGCGAGCGGCAGGTTCCGCTATCTGGCGGTGACGGTAAATGCCGACCCTGCCGATCCGCGCACCGACACGATTGCGGGTGACGTGGTGGTCGGCAATACCATCCTGAAAGATTGGGGCCTGCATCTCATCGACATGCCCGTGGTGATGGGCAACCTGGTCGAATTGTCGAACAGCCAGGCCGAAGCCTGGATCAAGCGCCACCCACAACATTGACGGTTGTGGTTGCGGTTACGCCGCCAGCCGCGCCAGATGCGCGTATAGCGCCGCCGTGTTGGCGGCCCAGGTAAAGGGCTCCGCGCCCTTGCGGACGGCGGCTGGCGCGGGCGGGGCCGCGAGCAGCGCGCCGATGGCAGTGGCGAAGGCAGCCGGGGTGCGATCAACCACCCGACCATAAGCGGGGTCCGTGACCACTTCGCCCGCGCCGCCTGCGGGCGTGATGACGATGGGCGTGCCGCACGCCAGCGCCTCAACCCAGGCATTGGCCAGCCCTTCCGATGACGACGCCAGCGCCATGACGTCTGCCGCGCCGATCAGGGCAGGCAAATCCGCGTGCGGCACGCTGCCCAGCAGCCGGATACGGTCGCCGGCGCCGCTGCGCGCAATCTGGCGGGCCAGCGCCGGCCGCTCCGGCCCCTCGCCCGCGATCAGCAGCGACACGCCCGGCAGCGTGGCAACGGCGTCAATGACGACATCATGCCCCTTACGCGGAATGAGCGCGCCAACCGACACGATGAGGGGTCCGCCCACGCCCAATGCGGCTTTGGCGACCGCGCGATCCAGCGGGGCGAAGCGATCGAGATCGACGCCGGTATGATGGACCCTGATCCTGTCCGACGGCATCCCCAGCGCCACCATATCGGCCTTTAGCGCGTGCGATACGCAGAGCAGGCCATCGGCCTGCCGTCCCGCCGCCGCCACTTGCGCACCGGTTGCGCCCCTGCCCCAATGGTGAATGTCCGCGCCGCGCGCCTTGATCGACACCGGCACGTTGAAGCGCTTGCCGAGCGCGATGGCGGCGGGGCCGTCGGGAAAGAAAAATTCCGCATCAATAACGTCAAAGGCAAAATCGCGCCTTATCTCCGCCATTAACGGCGCCACGGCGCGGGCCAGCATCGCGGCGTGCCAGCGACCGCCGGTGCCGGGCAGGTTGAGGAAGCGCGGGCGGTGCACCGTCACGCCCTTCCAGTCCTCGCGGCGGGGCAGTGCGGCAAGATCGGCATAGCGCCCAAGCCGCGATAACGGCCCGGGCGGCATCCCCAATGGCGCCACGACCCTGAGATCGACATCAGGATGTGCCGCCAGCCCCAGCGTCTGCCGCTCAACAAACACCCCGAAATTGCGCCGCGTCGCATCGGGGAACAGCGTGGACAAAGTGAGGACGCGCAACATCGCCGCTGTGTTTAGGCGAAGTTGGTTAAGGATGGGAAATGGCGATCATCGCCAGCCCCACGCCTACAGCACCCGATCCCCCGGATAGGCCACCAGCATGTCCGCGTCTGCCGACGCCGTAACCGCGCACGCACCGGTCAGCATCACGCAATCCCCCGCGCGCCAGGCGACACCATCCACTGTCC
>JBOFDB010000326.1:0-1267 GCA_051646545.1 Sphingomonas sp. | reverse complement strand
ATGACTTGAAGATTATCAATGGGAGCACCGGCAGCAGCGAGCAGCGCTAGCGCCTCGGCCTTGGCGTCATAAGCGTCGAATTTTGCCGCCTTGCCTGAAGTCCAGCCGCGCGGAGTTTTGTCGCCAGCCAGCACGATACCGACCGTCAGCCGTTCGGCATCGGCCAGATAGCGCCGCCCAATCTCGAACAGCCGCTCGCTGCTTGCGCCGCGATCCATGTTGCGCTGCGCCGCCATCAACAGGCCGGGCAGCAGCGACGGGCGCATGACCTTCATATCTTCGCTGATCGGGTTGGCGAGCGACCAGGTGCCGCCGCCAAAAGCTTCCGCCTCGCGCTCAGGCAAAAAGGACCAAGTCACTGCCTCATGCAGGCCGCGCGCAGCGGCGGTGCGGCGCACGGTGCGCTCGACCTTCTGCATCGGGGTGGCAGTGGGTTTGGCGACGCCATCAGCGCGCGGGAGCGGCGTTGACGGGATATGGTCGAGGCCGACCATACGCACGACTTCTTCGACCAGATCGGCGGGGCCATCAATATCGCGCCGCCAGCTGGGGATGGTAATGCCGCCATCGTTGCTGACGCCAAAGCCCAGCGACGCAAATATGGCGTGCTGCCGCTCGGCCGGCACCGCTATGCCGCCCAGACTAGCGCAGAGCGCCGGATCGTAGCGAAGCGTGCGCGCTTCTGCCGGTGGCGCACCGGCGCGGACAATCTCACTCGCCGCTCCGCCGCAAATGTCGAGGATCAGCGCGGTGATCAGCTCGACAGCATCGTCAAGAAACGCCGGGTCAACGCCGCGCTCAAACCGGCTGCGCGCATCGCTGGTCAGGCTGAGCGCCTGACCAGTGCGGGCAATGCGTTCGGGCGTGAAATAGGCGACTTCAAGCAGGACGTCTGTAGTGGTGTCCGAACAGCCCGAATGTTCGCCGCCCATGATCCCGGCAATATCGTGAACGCCGCTGTCGTCGGCGATCACGGTCATTGCGCTCGTGAGGGCGTATTCCTTGCCGTTCAGCGCGGTCACCATCTCACCGTCCAGCGCACGGCGGGCCACCACAGCGCCGGTCAGCTGCGCCAGATCATAGGCGTGGCTCGGGCGGCCATGATCGAGCATGACATAGTTGGTGATATCGACCAGCGCGGAGATGGGGCGCTGACCCGCCGCCTTCAGCCGCGCCTGCATCCATGCCGGTGACGCGCCGTTGGTTACACCTTTGATCACCCGGCCATAGAAGGCGGGACAGCCGTCCGGATCATCGGTGCGGATTT
>JBOFDB010000164.1:0-3349 GCA_051646545.1 Sphingomonas sp. | reverse complement strand
CGTCGGATCCGGGATGATGACGGCGGCGCCCATGGCGGTGAAATGATGGCTGCAGATCGCCAGCGTCAGGACGGCGGCGCCCAGGATCTTGCGCCTGCGCGTATTGCCACCCAGCCCGATCTCGAGGGCGGCCGCGCCGAGCAGCGCGCCGAGCGCGACCGACGCCGTGACCAGCACCGGATCCCATTCGATACGCCCGGCGAGCTCGAAGGCGGCCATGCCGGTATAGTGCATCGTGGCGATGCCGCCGCCGACCACCGCCCCGCCGATCGCCCGGCCATGACTGGTCGGCGACACGCCGATGGCGAGGCCCACGCCGGTGAGCACGATGGCCGCGACCAGCGACAGCAGCGTCAGTGTGACGTTGTAGCCGCTCGGCAGACCGGGCTGAAAGGCCAGCATGGCGATGAAATGGGTCGCCCAGATGCCGAAGCCGCTGGCGACCGCCGCCACCGGCAACCAGAACCGGTGGGGCGACGCCTGGTCTTCGCTCGCCCGGACGTGATGAACCAGATTGACCGCCGTGTAAGAGGCGAAGGCACAGACCGCGGCCGCCAGCACAACCAGCCGCAGATCGTGTTGCGTGACAAAGCAGCCATAGACCTGCAGCATGTCGCACCCTGGGGTTACGAGCCTCGCGGACCGTCCACACGCGACCGTTGCAAATAGTTCTGAATAAAACTTAAATATTTGACCCTCAATGAGGATGATTACCTAAGGTAATGTATCGTATCTTGCGATGCCGTCAGGTAACATGGCGATCTCGGCATGTTACCTGACGGCACGAAGACATCACCATGCCAAGGGCTCCTACGTGAACGCGCCGATGGCGTGATCACGGTCTCACCTGCAACTCGCCGTCGAGCGTCACCAGTTCGAAATCTGAGACATAGGCATCGATCGTCACCTGCCAGCGCCCGGGAAAGGGCACGACGACGTCGCGGACCGCCCAGTTGCCGTCGGCGAGCCTGATCGCGCGGCGCATGAACGGCGCGATGCCGCGGTCCGACTGGGCGAGCGTCAGCCGGACATCCTTCGGTTCGAGCGGACCAAAGTCGGCCGACAGGAATTGCAGGTCGAAGGTATTCGGGCCGGCCGCGCCCGGACTCACGGTCATTTGCACCATGCCCTTGTCGGTGTGGATGTGCAGGCTGACCGGCGCGTGGGCAACCGCGGCGAGCGCGCGCGGCGGTGGGGTAAAGCGCCAGCCCGCGACCAGCCCCAGGATGGCGATGACCAACAGGATTTCCGCGCCGACCGAGCGCGCCAGGGCGCGGCCATCGGCGGGCGTGCGGGCCAGGGCCGGTGTAAGCCGGTAGCGGTTGAGCGCGGCGAGCCCGAGAAGGGCCGCGACCAGCATCAGTTTGGCCAGGAGAACACGGCCATAGCTGGTCTCGATCAACGCCGCCGGGCGCTCGAGCTGGATGATGGCCAGGATCAGCCCGGTCAGCGCCAGTATCGCGACGAGCGGCGTGGCGAGCCGCGAAAACCGCCACAGCAGGGCGGCGAGTTCCGGTCCCGGACGGCGGGCCATCAGGGCCAGCGGCAGCAGCGCCCCGGCCCAATAGGCAGCACCCAGCCCGTGCAGGAACACCGAAGCGCGGGTCAGTGCCTGCGGCGCGGCGTGGGCGGCATGGCCGGTGCTGGCGAGCGACAGGCCGACGCCGATCATCGCCGAACCGGCCAGGATGCGGGCAAGGCCCGATGGCCGATGGACGAGCGCCGCCAAAGCCAGCAACATCGCGGCGACGGCGAGCCCGAGCGCCGGGCCGAGCGAGGTGGCGGCCGCCACGCGCCACGGTGTCGGGCTGGCGAGACCCGCGAAACCGAGCCCCAGGAGGTCGAGCCCCTGCAAGCCGAGCGATAGCGGGGCGCTCGCGAGGCCGAGGCCGAGCAGAACCGCGAGCGATCCGGTTCGGCCGCCAGGCGGCGCCAGGACGGCCATGAAGAAGGCGCCGCCGACGCCGGCGAACAGGCCGAGATAGAGACCGAGGCGGCCGAGCCAGATCGCCCAGCCGAGACCAGCGCCGGGATCGGCGAACGTTCCGGCATGGGTGCCCGCGCCGGCCCCGCCGGAAAAACGCCCGATGGAGAACTGCACCGCGCCGCTGACCGGATGGCCGTCGGACGAGATGATCCGGTAGCTGACCACCTGGGTGCCGTGCGGCAGGTCGGCCGGCAAGCCGATGCGCAGCGTGTCGTCCTCGGCCGCCACGGTGATGTCGGCCCGCGACCGACCGTCGGCATCGATCAATTGGATGAGCGCCGGCGACACCGCTTCGTTGAAGCTCAGCACCAGCACTTTCGGCGCCTCCGCCGCCATGCTGCCGTCGGCGGGTTCGGCCTTGACCAGCGTGGCATGGGCGAGCGCACCGCTCGGCCCGAACAGGACGAGCCAGATGAGCGCCAGCAGGATCCGGCGTCCGCGCGTTGTCGCTGTCATGATTTGATCACTCCACCATCCCTCCCCGCCCGTCAACGCGCCCGGCCGGCGGCGGCTGCAACCGCCGCTGCGGCATCACGCCGGAACGCGGTGAACATGGCGGCGAGCGGCGCGGTGATCTGCGGGCCGCCCTCGGCCGGTGTGCCCGCCCTGAACGGCGGCTCGGGCGCGTGTTCGGCGAGCAGTTGCACCGATTTGGCATAGGCCTCGTCGCGCATCATGGCGACCAGCTTCAGGCCGAAATCGAGGCCTGCGCTGACGCCGGCGCCGGTCACCCGGTTGCGGTCGATGACGACGCGGGCATCCACCGGCTCGGCGCCACCGGCGGCGAGCAGGTCACGGGCGGCCCAATGCGAGGTCGCCTTGTAGCCTCTGAGCAGGCCGGCGGCGGCCAGCACCAGCGATCCCGTGCAGACGCTGGTGACATAGGTCGCCCGCGCGCCGCGATCGGCGACGAAGCCGAGCGTCTCCGCGTCGCGGATGCCCGCAACGGCTTCGCCCGCCGTTTCGAGCCCGTCACCTGGAGCTGCCTGCGCGATACACGCCGCACCTGCGAGCAAGGATAGCCCGGCGAAAACAGCGCCAATGCGCTGGCCGCGAAATGTCATTGATGCCCCCAGACGGCTTGGCGGGACGCCGTTGCCAAATATCGGAACAATCGGCGGAAGGTGTAAACGGGCGAAACATCGCTAAGTTGCAGATGACTTGCCGGCACGCTCATTCGCGCAGGTCCTGATAACCGCCGGCGCCGGCACGACTGGCGGAATTGAACGTCGCGTTCGATGCCGGGCCATGATCGCCGTCAAGGCGAGCCAAGTCCGTGCCGCAAGCCGAGGCTTGGGATCGAGGCGCCCCTATCTTTTTCAAGCCTCGCCGTGCGCCAGGACACGGCGCGCCGAATCTAAA
>JBOFDB010000169.1:0-1112 GCA_051646545.1 Sphingomonas sp. | reverse complement strand
GCGGGCGCGCCGCCTGCTCGATGCCCGCCAAGTGGAACCCGCGCTTGCCGAAATCAGCCGCATGCCGGGAGCCGCGCAGGCGGGGGCGTGGACGGCGGCGGCGCGGCGCTTCATCGATGCCCATCATGCGCTTGACCTGATTGAAACGGTGGCGCTGGTCGGCAATGGCGCGCCCGATCCGCAAGCGATGATGCCGCGCCGCGCCAGCACCCGCCCGGCAATGACGACGCCCCCTGCGGCGATGACGCCGACCACCGCCACAACGTCGCCGCGATAATCCCGCGCCTGTGGCCTGCCGGGGTGCCGCCGCTAAAGTCGACGATCAGCCTGGCCGGCCCAGCCGATCGATCAGCGCCATCGCGCCATGGGGCGCGCGCTCCTTGGCGCCGTTGATGAAAAAGACGAACACGTCGCGGGCGCGCTCGGCGGCGGCCTCTGCGATCAGCGGCACGGGTGCGGGCGAGGCGCCGTCGCGCCATTGCCGCGCTGTTGCCGCCCAATCATCGAGCGCGGCGGGCGAATATCCTGCGGGTTCTTCGGCCACGCCCTGCTCCAGCCGGACATAAGCGAAATCCCCCGATACGTCAGCGATCGCCGGGTAATCCGCCGAATGGGCATAAACAATCGCGACCCCCGCCCGGCGCGCCATTGCGACAAATTCCGGCACGGCAAAGCTCTCATGCCGTACCTGCACCGCATGGCGCAGCGGCACGCCGGCATGGGCCGTGGGCAGCAGGTCCAGAAACGCACCGAAATCCGCCGCGTCAAATTTCTTGGTTGCCATGAATTGCCACAGGATCGGCCCCAGCTTGGCGCCCAGCTCGGTCAACCCCTGGTTGACGAACCGCTCAATCGACTCGCCCGCCTCGGCCAGCACTTTGCGGTTGGTGCAGAATCGCGACGCCTTGACCGTAAAGACAAAGCCGTCGGGCACCGCTGCTGCCCAACCGGCAAAGGTCGCCGGTTTGAAACCCGAATAATAGGTGCCGTTGATTTCGATCGCGGTCAGCCTGGCGGCGGCATAGTCAAGCTCGCGCTTCTGCGGCCATTTGGCGGGATAAAAGCTGTTGCGCCACGGCTCATAGGTCCAGCCGCCGATGCCGACGCGAATC
>JBOFDB010000049.1:0-2858 GCA_051646545.1 Sphingomonas sp. | reverse complement strand
TATTCGCTAGCTGGCTCGATATGCAACCAGTCGGCATGTTTCGGCGCCTTCCTGGTCTGGCTCCATTCTTCAAGCATGTCTGGCGCGACGCGCTTCAGTTCGGCATATTGCTCGTCGGTGCCGATGTCGCAGGCGAGTTCCAGCCGATGGCCATTGGGATCGAAGAAATAGATTGAGCGGAAAATGCCGTGATAGGTCGGCCCCAGCACGTCGATGCCCAGCCCCTCGATATGCGCCTTGGCGGCCTTCAGCGTTTCAAAATCCGCGACTTCAAAGGCGATATGCTGAACCCAGGCGGGGGTGTTGGGATCCTTGCCCATTTCCGGCTGATTGGGCAGCTCAAAAAAAGCGATGATGTTGCCGCCGCCGCAATCGAGAAAGACGTGCATATAGGGGTCATATGCCTTGGTCGACGGCACGTAATCCTCGGCAAAGGCATTGGTGTAGCGCATGCCGAGCACGCGTTCATACCACTCGACCGTCTCCTTCGCGTCCTTGCAGCGATAAGCGACGTGGTGGATGCGGTTGAGGGTAAAGGGGAGCGTCATTTTTTCCTGCCTCCGTTCGCCCCGAGCTTGTCGAGGGGATGTCCTTCTTGTCGGGCGTTGGGATTGAAGTAGCGGGCTTCGACAAGCGCAGCCCGAACGGGTTTAGGCGCTAGGCCGCCGGCTCCGCGACTTTGCCGATCACGCCGCGTTCGAGCTGGTCGGCCTCGATCGACTTGAACAGCGCGGTGAAATTGCCCTCGCCAAAGCCTTCATCCTTCTTGCGCTGGATGAATTCGAAGAACAGCGGGCCGATCTGCGGCTGGGCGAAAATCTGGAGGAGCAGGCGCGGATCGCCCCCCTCCGTCGAACCATCGAGCAGGATGCCGCGCTTTTCGAGCTCGGCGACCGGCTCGCCATGGCCGGGCAGGCGGTCATCGAGCATGCGGTAATAAGTGCCCGGCGGCGGCGCCATCAGCGGCACACCGCCCGCGCGCAGCCGATCGAGGCAGGTGATGAGATCATCGCAGATCAGCGCGATATGCTGAATGCCCTCGCCATTATAGGCACGCAGATATTCCTCGATCTGGCCGCCGCCGGCCTTGCCTTCCTCGTTGAGCGGAATGCGGATCTTGCCGTCCGGCGCGGTCATCGCCTTGCTGGTGAGGCCGGTATATTCGCCCTTGATATCGAAATAGCGGATTTCGCGGAAGTTGAAGATGCGCTCGTAAAAGCCCGCCCAATGCGCCATCCGGCCGCCATAGACATTGTGGGTCAGGTGATCGATCAAGCGGAAGCCGGCGCCCGCCGGGTGGCGATCGACGCCGTCGAGATAGACGAAATCGATGTCGTAGATGCTCAGATCATCGCCATAGCGATCGACCAGATAGATCAGCGCCCCGCCAATGCCGCGGATCGCGGGGATGCGCAGTTCCATCACCCCGGTCTGCGTCTCGACCGGCTCGGCGCCCCGCTCGATCGCGGCGGCATAGGCAGCCTGTGCGTCCTTGACGCGGAACGCCATGCCGCAGGCCGATGGGCCATGTTCGGCGGCGAAATAGGCCGCATGGCTTTTCGGCTGGTAATTCACGATCAGGTTGATGCCGCCCTGCCGCCACAGATCGACATCCTTGGAGCGGTGATGCGCGATCCGCGTAAAGCCCATCGCCTCGAACACCGGCTCGATCACGCCCTTTTGCGGCGCGCAGAACTCGACAAATTCAAAGCCGTCAAGGCCGATGGGGTTGTCAAACAGGTCGGTCATGGGGGCTCCCGCGCAATGGCTCATGATGTCGCGAACAAGTAACAATTGATACTATATCAGCGAGCGGCTCGCTCGTCTAGCCGCTTGCCCAACACCCTCGCCACGGCGCGCCTCTTTCGCTATCCGCCAATTTTATGACTCGTCTCGATCCCTCCGATCGCGTCTTTGCCGTCGGCCTTGCCGCCATGGCGGGCTATGTCGATGCGATCGGCTTTCTGTTGACCGGCGGCTTTTTCGTGTCGTTCATGTCGGGCAATACCACGCGGCTGGGGGTGGGGCTGGGCGCGCTGTCGAACGAAGCGGGCCTGGCGGCGCGGCTGATCGTCATGTTTGTGGGCGGCGTGGCCGTCGGGTCGCTGATCGCACGACAGGCGGGCGCGGTGCATCGCGTGGTGCAGCTGATCGTCATTGCCGGAATGATTGGCGGGGCAGCGGTGGAAGGCCAGGCCGCGCCGGGACTGACGATTGCCTTTCTGGCGTTCGCGATGGGCATCTGCAACACCGTAGTCGGGCCGGGCGATGCGCGGATCGGGGTGACTTATATGACCGGCAATCTGGTCCGCGTCGGCCAGGCGATTGCCGAGGCGATTTCGGGCGGATCAGCCTGGGGTTGGGTGCCCCCCGCCTTGTTGTGGACCGGCATGATGGCCGGCGCCTGGATCGGCGCGATTGCCTATTTCCGTTTTGGCGTCATGGCCTTGTGGGCGGCGTCTGCGGCGGCATTGGTGCTGGCGGTGGCAGGGGCACGGCGCGGACGGGCGGCGTGACCGGGCTGCAGCTCGACCAATTCCTGCCCTATCGCCTTTCGATCGCGTCGAACCGGGCGTCGGCGGCCGTGGCGACGGCGTATCAGGCGCTGTTTGGCCTAAAAATTCCCGAATGGCGGCTGATTGCGGTGATCGCGGAAGGCGAGGGGCTGACCCAGCAAGCGCTTGGCGCGCGGACGCAGATGGACAAGGTGACGGTCAGCCGCGCCGCGATTGCGCTTGTCGAACGCGGGCTGGTCGAGCGGCGCGCCAACCCGGCGGATCAACGCTCGCACTTACTGACGCTCAGCCGGGCGGGCCGCGCGTTGTACGACGATGTCGCGCCCAAGGCGCTGGAGCTGG
>JBOFDB010000190.1:0-3586 GCA_051646545.1 Sphingomonas sp. | reverse complement strand
GCGTGATGGATGTTTAATAGTAATTCGGGTCGCAATCGGGACGCTGGCACGCCCACCATCCCCCCGGCGCCGGCGCAATCGCCGGCCAAGCGCGGGATGTTTTCCGTGATCGGTCAAGATGTAACGATCACCGGCAATGTCTCGGCCACCGCCGACCTCCACATTGACGGCCGCGTCGACGGCGACGTCAATTGCGGCAATCTGGTGCAGGGCAGCGAGAGCCGAATCACCGGCAATGTCCGCGCCCAGTCCGCCCGGCTGGCCGGCGCGATCGAAGGTAAGGTGTCGGTCAACCAGCTCGTTGTCGAGCGTGCCGCACGCATTACTGGCGATGTCGAATATGAAACCATCGCGATCGAAAATGGCGCCGCGATCGATGGCCGCCTGAAACATGGCGCGCCGCAGGTGCAGGCGACGCTGGTCGCGACCCCGACCCAGCCTGCCCCCGCCGTCAGCGCCGTGCCCAGCCCGTCGCCCTTTGGCGAGCAGGCCGCTTAACACCCGTCGCCGCAGCGCCGTCATCTCGCACGCGGGGATGACGGCGTTGTGCTTTTGCCCGCCGATCGGTTAGCGAACCCGCGCGCCGCCCTTGATGACGGCGGTCGGGTGTTCGAGCAGACGCACATCGCCGAGCGGATCGCCCGCCACCGCGACGATATCGCCATAGCGGCCAATCTCGATCGCGCCGACGTCATGCGTGCGGCCAAGCGCCTCCGCCGCGTTGCGGGTCGCGGCGCGGATCGCTTCCAGCGGCGGCATGCCCCATTCGACCATCTTGGCGAATTGCAGCGCGTTCTGGCCGGCGGGGAAGACGCCGCCATTATCGGTGCCGAACACCATCTTCACGCCCGCTTTATAGGCATCGCGGAATGTTTCGCGCTGCTTGCGGCCGATGGCGCGTTCCTTGGCCAGGCTTTCGGCGAACAGGCCGTTCTTCTCGCCTTCGCTCAGGATGTAGTCGTCGTCATAAATGTCCATTGAGAACCAGGCGCCCTTTTGCTTGGCGAGCTGAAAACTCTCGGCATCGGCGAGGCTGGCATGTTCGATCGTGTCGCAACCGGCGCGCAGGCAATCATTGATCCCCGCCGTGCCATGCGCATGCGCCGCGACGCGCAGCCCCAGCATATGCGCCTCGTCGACCACCGCCTTGATCTCGTCGAGCGTCATCTGTTGCGCGCCCGCGACATCGCTCTTTGAAAGCACGCCGCCGGTTGCGCAGATCTTGATGACTTCGGCGCCATATTTATGCACCGTACGCACGAGCTTGCGATAGCCTTCGGGACTGTCGGCGACCGAGGGATTGGCGACGCTGTGGAAGCTGGGCGGCAAGCCTTCGGTGCCATCGCAATGGCCACCCGTTGATCCCAGCGCATAGGTGGCGGGCACGATGCGCGGCCCTTCGATATAGCCGCCCTCCACGGCCTGTTTCAGCCCGACATCGTCATAATCGGGTGAGCCGACATTGCGGACCGTGGTGAATCCCGCCTCGAGCATCGCCTTGGCATTGTGGACGCCGACCGCCTGCCAGAAGCTGTCGGTATAAGCGAGGCCGCGAAAGCCGCCGATGGTGGGATCGCCGTTCAGATGGACATGCATGTCGATCAGCCCGGGCAGAATGGTCTGGCCGGCCAGATCGATGCGCTTGGCATTGGCGGGCACCGCCACCTGCCCTTGCGCGCCCACCGCGCTGATCCGCCCATCGGTGATGACGATGACGGGCTTGTCGACCGTTTTGCCCGCAACCACGTCGATCATGTGATCGGCGGTGACGACGACGGTTTCCGCCGCCGCAGGCGCGCTGGTCAAGGCTGCCCACAGCCCGGCGGCAATCAACAAGCGCATCATTCACTCCCCTTTTTCAGCGTCACCGGATCGTTGCTGGCCCGGCACGTCCTGCTCAAATTCCAGCTGCCCGCTGCCGCTCAATTGCGGCAAGGCATTCAGAAAGGCAACATCGGCACCGTCCGACAAATCAAGCGGAACAATGCGATGGGCACGGCCGGGGAGCAACCCAAAGCGCTCGCGCATCGGCGATTTCAGAGCGATCAGCACGCCGCTCGCCCCATCGCCGGACGATCGGCTGGGGATCAGCGCGATATCGGCAATTTCCGCCCAGGCGATGGCCCTGCTGAAAAGAGAGGGGTGAAAGGTCAGCCCCTCTTGGGTTGCGGTGATTGCGACCGGATCGGCAAAGCGCCAGGCCGATAGCGCAAGCCACCAGCACCCATGTATCGCGACACCGGCAATGCCGATCCCGAAACCATGGACGGTCAATCCGGCAAGCAGCGCCATTGTTGCGCCGCCCTTCAGCCGCAGATCAGGGTGGAAATCGGCAGGGTGAGCGGCAAAGCCCGCAAACCAGATCAGCGCCAGCAGCATCGGCACCCACAGACAGCCAATTGCCGACGTATTCCAATTGACCCGGACCGATGATGGCTGATCCATCAGGCGCGCGGCGCCATGGCGTGCGGGACGCCGCTCAAGATCGATCCGCGTATCGGCACGGCCAGCCCTCCCTGTTGCCAGGCGCGCAAGCTAGCGCGCTTGACGGCGACAGAAAACCGTCCTTGTCGCGCACCTTGTCAGCGCCGCCCAGACAACCCGCTACGCCCCAACAAGATTTAGCTCCATATTGGGTTCGGATAATCAAGGTTTAATCCAGTTCGGTTTGACTCCCCGAGCAGTTAGATTAGCTTCCGAAGAGATAGCGAACACCAATCGCTATCGCCTTAGTCTTGCCTACGTCAGCGCCAACATGCCTTTAACATAACTGCAACATTGCAGTTGTGCGACGGTTATTTGCGTGCCTATCAAAATATATCAGCCAGGAGGACAATATATGACTCTGTACACGATCCAGAACCAATGGGGCGGCAACACCGCGCCCTGGCACGATGGTGGCGTCATCAACATCGGCAATCGCGGCGCGCAATTGCCCGTTGCCCTCGATATCACCTCGGGCGATGGCGGCCGTACCTTCACCGGCACGATGACCTATACCGGTGAAGGCCCGATCGGCTTTCGTGGCACCCTGGTCACCGAAAATTGCTATCAGGTTGAAAATCAGTGGGGCGGCGACACCGCGCCGTGGCACGATGCCGGCCTGTTCCTGCTGGGTGGACGCAACGGCCAGAATGCCGTCGCTTTCAATCTGACCTCCAATGACGGCGGCCAGACGATCACTGGATCGATGACCTATGCGGGCGAAGGCCCAATCGGCGTGCAGGGCAGCCTGTCGCAGGGCACTGCCTATAATGCGACCAACCAATGGGGCGGCAATACCGCACCGTGGAACCAGGGCGGTCAATGGGCGCTGGGCTGCCGGGGCAGCCAGGCGGTCGTCGCGCTCGACGTGACGAGCAATGACAATGGCCAGACGCTGCGCGGCACCATGACCTATGCCGGCGAAGGTCCGATCGGCTTTCAGGGCACGCGCACGATGGCCAATACCTACAGCGTCGCCAACCAATGGGGCGGGGACCAGGCGCCCTGGCACCCGGGCGGCACCTGGATCATCGGCTGTCGCGGCACGCAGGGCGTGGTCGCGGTGAACGCCACGGCCGACAGCAGCGGCACGTTCAGCGGC
>JBOFDB010000281.1:0-7170 GCA_051646545.1 Sphingomonas sp. | reverse complement strand
CGGTTCAGGGATTCAAAAAAATGGCGCCGGGATGCGGTGTTGGGGGCGCGGTCCCGGCGCCAGGCCGCGCGCTTTCAGGCGAGCGCGCGGGTGGGGTCCCTGCCCGGCCGCGGGAGGCCGGGCGCAGGATGATCAGTTGATGCGATAGACAACCGGGCAGTTGACGACGAAGCCAACCGCGCGGAACGGGCCGCCATCCAGGCTCTGGATCAGGCCGCGATCGTCCATTTCAGCCGCCTGCAGCGCGCTGGTGATGCGATAGCGATAGCCCTTGGCAATCGCGTCCTGCTTCCACACCAGCGGGAACAAGCGCCACATCGGCGAATAATCGAGGTTGATCGTCGGGATGCCACCCAGCACGTTGAGCGGGCCACCTTCGCCGCTCAACGCCGAGACGAGGCCCTGGCGATGCGGGTTGTCGCGACCGGTGGCGCCGTTGACGACGACGACGATACGCTCGGCCGATTCGCCCGGCGACGCGTCTTCGAGCGCGAACGGCAGGTCCTTCAGCGCGGGCGCATAGGTCGCGGTTTCCAGGCTGGCGACCAGCGGATCATTCGCTTCGGTCGACAGATACTGGATCGGCTTGTCGAAGGTATAGCCCAGCGTCAGCTTGAGCGTCACCGTCTCGTCGCGCGGGCAGATGGCGACGACCTTGTCGTGTACCTTGCTGTGATCGACATTGCCGTCACACATCGTGTTGAGCTCGGCTTCGGTTGCCATCGAGACGACCGGCGCGTTCAAGATCACCGACTTGGCCGAATTGTCGACATAGACCATCGGCGAATAGGCCGCGTCACCCACCGAGCCGGGCTGGAAGCTCTTGGGCGGGAACGGGTTGGCGCCGGCGCCCGGAACGACCGAGAGCACCGGGCGGAAATCAACCGTGCCGGCCGCGAAGGTGAAGCTGCCGTCCTTTTCGATCGTGGCGTGGCGCGTCGCCGCGCCGGTCAAGCCATAGGCCATTTTCGGCGAATAGTTGACGCCATGCAGGTTCGACAGATTCTCGTCGGTGGTGTCGGTGATGATGAACCACACCGGACGGCCATCGCGCATCTTGCCCTTGCGCAGCGGCAGCGTCGCCGTGCCCTTTTCCAGGTCGACATGCGCCGATTTCATCAGCAGCACGGGGCCCAGAAATTCGGGCTTCACTTCAGACGGTGAAGGCTGCGCCGTGATGGTGTGCTGATCCTGATGGATCGAGGCGGGCGCCTGCCGGATTTCCGAAAGCGGCCGGCCTTCCTTGCCACGCACCACGACTTCGGCTGCTGCCGAGGCGGCAAAGCCCGCGCCTATGACGATAACAGACGCCAACAGAGCCGTCTTTCGGCTATTTAGACTTAACATTGCGCCACTCCTGATTTGAAGTCATCGGATACGGGCGCCGCGAACCGGTCACGCCGCCGTGCCGGGCTTAGGCCTCAAAGCGGCTGGCGATGGCTTTCGGAAACAGGTTGGTTTTGCCAATCCTTGCGCTGATCTCCACGGCGCTGGACGAAAGGCGGTAAGACCGCCGCACGCGGCCCGAACGCCAACGCAGCAATTTTTCGCATAATGGTCGGTTTGACGAAAGCCGCACACCCGACGCGCGGTTAGCCCTTCGCTCGACCAGCGATATGCCCGACGGAAACGGCGGCCTTGGTCCCGACATAGAGCTAGGGGAATCACATGCGAGCAGTTATCAGCGCGATCGTGTTGACCGGCGCGGCCATGGCAACGGCACCGGCTGCGGCAGCACCATCGGCGGCACCTTTGGCGGCACCGTTAGCGGGATCGTCCGATGCAGCACCGGTGCTGAGCGCCGCCGTGCCTGACGATACGACGGTGACCGGCGGCGCGGCTGCGGCTCCCGCCGATGATGGCAAGGCCGACACGGCAAAGCCCGCGCCGCGCGACTGGACACCGCTCGACGCCAGCCGGTTTGGCGCTGAGCTGGGTGAAAAATGGATCCCGGTGCCCAATGGCAGCAGCGGCGCCCCCCGCCAGGGCTGGCTTGCCACCGCCGACGGCTTTTTCACGCGGGAAGCGCATCTTGCCTATGATTATACCGATGGCGGCACGGGCCGCGCCAATGCCTCCGAAGTGCTGGCCCGTTTCAACTATCCCTGGACGCGGCGGTTCTGGACGGGGATCGAGGTGCCTTTCTATCAGCGCAATGGTCGGCAGGATGGCTTTGGCGACATCACGCTTTCGACGCTGGTGATGCTGGTTGAAAGCCGCAATCTGTCGATCACCGCGGGCGCCGGATGGCGGCTGCCGACCGGCGCGACCCGCATTGGCAACAATGTTTTCGCCGCGCAGCCGCAGATCAATTTCTGGAGCGATGTCGGCGCCGGCTTTTCGCTGCGCGGTCGGCTTGGCTATGAATTTGCGACCAAAGGCCGCCCCGACGACTTCGTGCTCAATTTCGCGGTCGGCCAGACGGTGACGCCGCACAGCCGCGCGCCCTTTGGCGACTTGACCTGGTATGTCGCGGTCAATTGGCGCGAGCCGGTGCGGGGATTGGGCTATAGCTTCGTCAGCATCACGCCGGGGCTGCGCACCCATCTGGGCGGCAATCTGTTCCTGCTCGGCGGGGTGGAATTCCCGGTGACGCCGACGCGGCAATCATTTGAGCGGCGCTATATCGTCCAGCTTGTCCAGGGATTTTGACGCTTAAAACTGTCGAGTTGGGCGTGCGCCAGCGTCCAATTTTCGTTTCGTATGCATCGGCATTGGCGATTCGCTGCACCATGATGGCGGCGACTAGGTTAATGTGTCGGACAGCCAAGGCCTGATTCCCTCGATTGAACCAATCCGGGGGAATCAGGCCTAACTGTCGAGGTTCAGCAGATGACCAGCGTCAGCGCGAAACGAACCAGAATGTTCCAGCCGTCGACCGGCTATGCGGCACTCGATGCCTTGCGCTTTACCCAAGCGCCGAAGGTCGAGGCGCGGCGCCATGATGACAGCGATATCATCTTTTCGCGAGGCGCCAATTACGGGCGGGCCGGCACGATGACGCGCGTCGAGCGCGACGCCAACCAGCCCGACATTTTGTGCATCGGCCCCGGCAGCGGCACGGCCGCCGAATGTGCCATTGCGGGCGCTCGCTTCCGGGTCAAGCCGAGCCGCAAAGTGCGGACCATCTTCGTGCCGCACGGCGCCGACAGCTGGCTCAACTTCTCCGCCGGGGCGTGTTCGACCAACTTCATTTTCCCCAAGGATTACCTTGTCGGCTTCCTGGCCGAAACCGACCATCAGTCACTGGCGCCGGTCTGCTATTCCGAAGACCCGCGTTTCCACCAGATTACCCGGCTGCTCGAAGCCGAAATTACCGGCCCTGGGTTCGCGACCCGGCTGATGATCGACGGGCTGTGCCGCGCGCTCGCCGCGCTCATCGTCGGCATCAATACCGAGGCGATCGATCAGGAATCGGACCGCATTCATTTGTCGCCCAGCCGGACGCGCCGGGTGCTCGCCTATATCGACGCCAATCTCGATCACGACATCACGGTCGCCGATATGGCAACCGTGGCCGAGTTATCCCCGTTCCATTTCGCGCGGGTGTTCAAACGCGCCACCGGGTTGAGCCCGTATCAATATGTCCGCGAACGGCGGCTGGCGATGAGCCGCAAGCTGCTGACCGACAGTGGCCTCAGCATTGCCGAGCTCGCGCTGATCTGCGGCTTTGCCAACCAATCGCACTTCACCGCCGCGTTCAGCAAGGCGATGGGCATGCCACCTGCCCGGTATCGCCAGGTGGCAACCGTTTAAGCCGCGATTCCGGTTATATTTCCGTCATTGCGCCGGCCGCGCGGCAATCCGATCCCTGACGGGACCCGGGTTGCCGCGGCGCTAGCGTCCCCGGAACAGCGGGTGCTTCACGCTGGTCACGAACACCGCCGCGCACTGGCCAGCAACGCCGAACGGTTCGCGCGCAGATCAGCGCCATCCCGCCCGACCGGCTCCGGTCCCGTGCCCAGCCCCTGCCACAGCGCCCGGTTAAAGGCGGCGGTGTCAAGCCGGTCTTCCTTGCTGAAATCCTGCCCCTTCATCGCCGTGGCCCACCAGGCGGCGTCGCGCACCGGGCAGGCGCCCAGGCTGGCGGTCTTGGCAACATAGCGATCGGCGGGAATGGGGAGCTGCGTCGTCTTCAGCACATCGGCGGCAGTGGCGTGGAATTGCCAGCCCGCCTGGTTGGGGTCGAACAGGTCGGCCATCGGCAATGCCAGCCCGTCGTTCAGCCCCAGCGGCTTTAAGCCCAGCACCGCCTCGATCGTGCGCAGCACATTCACCGTGGTATAGCGTGTCGATACCAGCGCGCCATGGCGGACATAGGCACCCGCGACAAAAGCGATTGAGCGTCGCGCATCGACATGATCGGCGCCGTTCTGGGCATCGTCCTCAATCACGAAGACGAGCGTTGAATCGGCGACTTTGCTGGCCGCGATCCGCTCAATCACCATACCCAGCGAATAGTCATTGTCGGCCATCTGGGTTTCGACGGTGTTGACGCCGTCCACGGCCGCGTTGAAATCGCCGAAATGGTCATGGCTGAGCCTGAGCAGCGTCAGTGCCGGCACAGTGCCCGCCGCTTCCTGCTGATCAAATTCGCGCTGCCATTCGAGCAAGCGCCAATAATCGGCCAGCTTCTGGTCGAAACCCCGGAAATAAGGGTCGCTCTTGTCGGCGAGCAGCTTGTCGCCCGGGGCGTAAATTCGGCGATGCTCCTTGAACGGTTCCCGCACCAGCGGCACCGCGCCCGCCTTGCCCTCGTCATAGATGGAGGCATCGGCAAAGCCATAATTGCGCACGCTCAACCCCGCACGGATCGCGGCGTCCCACAAAAAACCCTGACCGGGCTTATCGTCGTCATCGGGATCGGGCGCGGTCAGCAGAGCAGGCCCCGGCAACAGATCGGGATCGGTCGACAAGGCGGGATTGGTCGCGTGCCGCTCCGCCGGTGTCTGCTGGGTGTAGACGAAGCGATCAGCTTCCTCCGCATCATAGCCCAGCCCGCGCTGCGCATAATTTACCGGCGCGGTCTTTTCGAGCAGGTCGTTGACGCGCGCCGCGGTTGACCAGGTCCAGCCCGTCGAGGACTGCTCGCCCGAATCATAGAAATTGTCGAGCGTCACAAATTGTTCGGCAAGGCGGTGGTGATTGGGTGAGAGCGAACGGCCGAGAATGGCGAGATGCGGGTCGCCATTGCCCACCGGCAAGTCACCCAGCACCTGATCATAAGTGCGGTTTTCCTTGATGATGAAAACCACATGGCGGATTTTCGCGCGGATCGCCGCCATCTGCGCGTCGGCGGCGGCGCGGGCGGCCTTGGCGTTGAGGCCGATATTGTCAGCAACGCGCAGGCTGAGGCTGGTCAGCCCCTTCGCATCGGGCAGGGGGAAACTGAGCAGCCCGGCCTTTTCGAGCTGGAAGATATATTGGTTGGCGGCGCCGCACGCATTGGGCTGGCCGCGATAAATGGCGAGACGCGGCGCGCAACCCTGCGGATTGGGGCCGGGGGGCGATTTGCGGTTGACGACGAACACCCGCTTTCCACCCGCATCGGTGGCGACCGCGCTGGGATACCAGCCGGTCGGCATCACTGCCTGGACGCTGGCACCATTGGCCGACGGCGCGACCAGCGCCACGGCATTGATGCCGCCCAGCGTGACCAGCAGGCGCTTGTCGGGCAATTGCGTCAGCCCATTGGGATTCATGCCCTTGCCAACCGCGGCATCCCCCAGCGCTTCGGGCAGCGTCAGCCGCGGTTCGGCAGCGAGCTTCAGCGCGCCGGTATCGACTATGGCCAGTCGATCGGCATTGTCCTCGGTCGCGAACAGCCGGTGCGCCGTTGCATCGGCCAGCAGCGCCGTCGGTTCGCCCACTGTCGCGATGCGCGCGGCGACCGACACCTTGTCGGCCCCAACGCTCAGCGCCACCACCTGCCGGTCACGCGGCGCCGATACCCAGGCGCGGCCCGCACTGGTCCACAAAATCGACAGCGGGTTTTCGCCGCCCGCCACGCCCGATTGCGCCGGGTCAATCTTGCCGGGACGCAGATCCTGCTCGGCGATGACGGTGCCGCGCGTCAGATCAACCAGGCTGACCGAATCGTTATAATAATTGGCGACCAGCGCCCGCTTGCCATCGGGGCTATAGGCGACGCCTGCGGCTTGCGGCGCAACCTCCGCCCCCAACCCGGCTTTGTGGCCGAGCTTGATCACCGCGCTTTCGGCAAAGCCATTGGCGCCCAGCGCATAGACGTGCACCGTGTCTTCGACGCCGCCGCCGACAATGAAGCCCTTGCCATCGGGCCGCCAGGCAATGCCGCTATAGCTGTTGGGCAGGGTCAGCGTCTGGACCAGACGGCTGCCGCTGGCGGTGATGGCATAGCGGAAAATATACTGGCCGGATTGGGCGAGGACGAGCTTGCCGTCCGCCCCGTTATAGCGATTGAACCCGCTGGTCAGCACCAGCATCTCGCGCTTGTCGGGGCTGACCGCGATCGCCGCCGCGCCATCCGCGATATAATCCGGATTGGGTCCGATATGGGTAACCAGCGGCTCGAATTTCGCGCCCGGCGCGGCTAGCGGCGTCATGACCTGGCCAGTCGGCAACGCCTGCTGCGCCATTGCGCTGGCTGAAACGAACATCGCGGAACCGGCAAGAATATGACGCAGACGACGCATGGCTTTCCCCTGAGAGCGGCTTTGTTTGCTTTCCCTAAGCGGCGTTTATGACATTTGGTGCGCGGCGCCGCCAGATGCGTGCGATACGGCATCGCGGGCAAAACGTAACGCGCCCGCATGCTGGCACGAATAAGTCGGCATGACTGACGCGATCCCCTTTTGCTTCCGCTTGCCGGTGACCGCGTCGCCGGTCAAGATAGCACCACCGCGCCTTGCCGACGCGCACGCCGAGGCACTGGCGACGCTGGTGCCGCTGCTTGGTTGCGGCGAGGAAGCCGCCGCGCTGGCATTTGACGGCCTTGCCGACGCCGCGAGCGACAGCGTTGCCGCAAATGCCCTTGCCCTGATTGCGGACGAGGAACGCACGCACGAGCAACTGCTTGCCGGGCTTGCCTCCGCCCTTCCCGCCATTGCGCGTCAACCCCAGCTGATCCGGGCAGCGCGGCGATTTCACATCCAGCTCGGCCGGGGCGGTGGCGCGCTTCATCTTGCGCGC